>JBAWDM010000053.1:0-7974 GCA_049590735.1 Asticcacaulis sp.
CCGCGAATATAGACCAAAGCGCCTGTGCGGCTAAAAAGCGGCCCGTGACGCTGCGCGGTAAAGGCCAGATGCATATCACCGGCGCGCACCGTAATGCCGTCGACCTCGATCTCGCCATCCAGAACCAGACATTCCTCAATCACCGCATGGCTATGATTGCCGACCTCCGCGCCCGCCGCAATCTGATACAGCACAAGACTTGTCGCGGTGTCCTTGTCGATGCGCAGGATTTTGCGCTGCACGCCCGGCAAAAATGGCTCCCATGACAGAGAGTCCGATCTTATGGTTTGCGTGCCCGGTGATTTTGCCAGATTGTCGATCTGGTCCTCGATGGCCAGCCAGACGGATTTCGGTGGGGTTATGGGGGCCGTCTCAGAGGCTATCCCAAAAAACAAAACATCATAATGCGCGACAAGGTCGGCAAAGTCCGGCTCATGCATGAAACGTTGTTCGGCAAGGGTGATTTCCGCCCGATCCGCTACGCCCAGGGCATAGCGCATGGCCAAAAATTTATCCCGTTCGCCCATGTTCGTCCAGATACACTTTCATTTGCGCCAAACCGCGTCGAATCCAGCTTTTGGCCGTGCCGACCGGCACACCCATTTCAACGGCCAATTCTTCATGCGTCAGACCATAAGTATAGCATAGATGTAAAGCCCTGTTAACATCCGGCTTCAGATCAGCCAGGCACTTTTGCACGCTGATATAGGTTTCGCGCTGCGTCCATTCGGCGCAGGCATCGGGCTGGGCCTCATAGGTGGCGACATCTTCGATCAGCCCCAGGGTCTCACGATGGCTGATCCTCAGGCGGTCAATGGCCTTGCGGCGGGTAATGGAAAAAAGCCAGACCTCGGCATTGCCGCGTCCGGCATCGAACTGGTGAGCCTTGCGCCACACGGTCACAAACACATCCTGAAGCAGGTCTTCGGCGACTTCACGACGCCTGACCATGCGAATTAGGACGGCAAAAAGTCTTGAAGAAATCAGCGTATAAACCGATTTAAGCGCCGCCCTATCACCCGTGGCCACGCGCTCCAGCAACAGGTTGAGGTCTGCGGGCTCAGCCATAGGCCGTATCAGTTCTGCTGTTTCGACCGTAAGCTCCAAACCTGTGACACCTGTGCTGATAATCGGGGAGATCGGACCTTATTTCCGCAGGGCCCACTCTCATTCCTGCATGGCCAGACCTTATTTCCGCAAGGTAAGCATAAGGATTCAATATGTATGAGGATGTTGTCGGGTGATCCATCGGCCGCTTCAACGCCTTTGTCGTGTAATAATTCAACTTATTCAATACATAAGAACCAAAAAAGTGCGGGAGAAAAACTCCCGCACCCCGGCACATACAGAAAAAACAGAAGGTCGCACCGCGAGGGCCGCTATGCGTTTGTATCTGCTTCGTCCATAAGACCGTATCGCTTTTTGAGCGATGCAACAGATACGCCGCAAAGCGCCCAAAGGATTAAAAACAGTTCATTTTTTGCAAACCTGAAACAAAGCTGCGGATAAAAAGCCGGATTTACATCCCGCCAAAGCGATAATTGACCGTCAGCAGGACGGATTCAAATTCGAAATCATCCTTATCGCGCCGGATGTCTGTACCCATGGGGTTGCCCGTCAAAAAAGCATTTGAGGCAAAGGTGTTTTCGCTCGGCCCGGCATGAACGGTGGGGGCTTCATCCTTAAGTGAGGTGTGCAGATATTCCAGTCCGACAGACCAGCGCGGGCTCATGCGTTGTTCGACGCCAAAGCCGACTTGATAACCATCACCATCATCGCCATCGGTGGCGGTAAAGCTGTTCAGGGCATTGGTGGTGGATAACTGCCGGTCAATCTTGGCATAGGCGTAACCGCCCGTGGCATAGAAAAGCCAGTCCGCATAGGCATAACCGGCACGCGCGCGGATCGCCATCAGGGTGTCCAGCTTGCGTGTAAACCTATAGGCGGCGGGCGTGGTTGAAAAACCCGTAACACTGTCGGAAATCTCAAGCGTGCTGATTTCGCCTGCCAGACCATAGACAAAGGATCCGTGTTGCAGGTCATATCCGCCGCGCAGGCCTATGCCACCGTGATTGGTGTCTTCCTGACAGCCATCTGCCGGTGTTTTGCCCAGCGCCGCCCCATTACAAAAGCCGGGGGAAAAGGCATCGTCCCCGCCGGCGGTCTTGACCATATCGCCGTACTTGCCGTCCAGATCACTGTCGAAGCTGAGGCGTTCGCCATCGCCGCGCGTTGCGACAAAACCTGTACTCAGGCTGAGATAAGGGCCTTGCCAGTTTGAAGAGCCGGTCTGGGCGTGCGCCAGAGACGCCGTGGTCAGGGTCGCAGCCAAGGTCAGCATTGATGCGGTGAGCAGGGAGGATTTCATAGGTGTGCCTGTGGTTTAAATTTATGATGACCCACAGATTACGATCAACTCCGGCATTTCGATGCAGAGACAGCTATGATTTGGCGAATAAAACAACCCCTGCCGTGTCGGGGCGAAGGGGGTTGATAGGTAAACGGGTTTTAAGTAAAAATTCTGCATCCGTTATTTTCAGGATTGCGTATAGTGCATGTTACCATCGCACGAAAAGCCGGATTCGGTTGCGTGCGGTGCGCGCAAATGTAAAGAATAGGCTATGCAATTGCCGCTGCGCTTTAAATAAACAGATGAGGATTCCGCCCCCATGCACCGTCGTAATTTCCTGCCCGCCAGCCTGACGGCTTTTTTTATGTTTTTTGCCACCCAGTCGCACGCGCAGGCGGTCAGCAACCCGCAGGGCTCATCGCCGATCTCAAACGCTCTTGACTGGATTCAGGGCACCCTCATGGGCAAGGTGGCGACTACGGTTGCCGTGATTGCGGTAGCTATGGTGGGCTTTATGATGCTGACCGGTCGTATGAACTGGCGGTTTGGCGCCACGGTCATTGTCGGTTGCTTTATCCTGTTTGGCGCCGCTACCATTGTCGGCGGCATTCAGGCGGTTGCGAATTAAATGACGGATTTGATACGGTCTTCGGTATTCAAAGCCCTGACCCAGCCACAAATGTTTGCCGGTGTCACCTATAGCTATTTCATCATCAATGCCGTTGTCACAACCGAAGCTTTTTTGATCACGCGCTCTTTCTGGGCCTTTGGTGTGGCCCTTTTGGTGCATGTGGTGGGCTATCTGGCGTGCTTACGTGAACCGCGCATTTTCGATTTGTGGCTGACGAAGGTTTCGCGATGCCCGCGCATCAAAAACTATCGTTTCTGGCGCTGCAATAGCTATCATCCCTAAAGACTGGAATTTCATGGCTGACGGCTCTAAACATTTTAACGGTTTTGCCCGCCTTGCCGGACGTGAGCAGCGCGTCGGCGATCGTCTGCCCTATGACCGTCTGCTTGATGACCGCACCATCGTCTTGCGTGATGGCTCCCTGATGCAGTCCCTGTATCTCGAAGGCTTTGCCTTTGAAACCGCCGATACAGATGAGGTCAATCACCGCCAGATCATCCGTGCCGCCGCGCTTAGGGCCATCGGTTCATCGCGTTTTGTACTGTATCACCACATTATCCGCCGTCGCGTCAGTGTGGCCCTGCCGGCCACCTATGATGATCCGGTCTGCGCGCAAATTCAGCAAAACTGGCAGGATAAACTGTCGTCGAAACAGTTGTTCGTCAACGACCTGTTTATCACCATCGTCCGCCGTAACCCCAAGGGCAAGGTAGGCTTTGCCGAAGGCATAGCCGGGCTGTTCGGGCGCGGCATGGGTGAAAACAGTCAGGCCGCTCAACAATCGCGTGACCATAAGGAATTACAGGCCGCCTCAGAGGCTTTAATGGCCGCCCTTCAGTCCTATGGGCCGCGCGTTCTGGGCGGATATGAAACGGTCAATGGCCGCTGTTCTGAACCTCTTGAGCTGTTATCGGCCCTCTATAATGGTGAGATGCGGCCTGTGCTGCGGCCCTCAACGGATCTGGGGCATTATCTGCCCTATCGCCGCGTCAGTTTCGGCCTTGAGGCGATGGAACAAAGCTCATTGGGTAGTGGCAAGGATTTCTGCGCCATCATGAGCCTGAAAGACTATCCGCCTCAGGCCACGCCCGGTATGTGCGATGCCTTATTGCGTCTGCCGTTTGAAATGGTGCTGACCGAAAGCTTTGGCTTTGTGGACCGTCAGATCGGCCTTGAGCGCATCAATCTGGTCCTGCGCCGCATGCGGGCGGCCGACGAAGAGGCCATGAGCCTGCGACAAGGCCTGATGGCGGCCAAGGATGATTTAGCGACCGGCGCGATGGGCTTAGGTGAGCACCATATGAGTCTGCTGGTGCGGGCCAAATCCCTAAACTCGCTCGATCCGGCGGCGGCACAATGTCTGGCGGCTCTGGCCGATCTGGGCGCTGTGGCGGTACGCGAAGACATCAATCTCGAACCGGCCTTCTGGGCGCAGTTTCCGGGCAATGAACCCTATATTGCCCGCAAGGCGCTGATTTCGACGGCCGCATATGCCTCCTTTGCCTCGCTGCATGGCTTTCCGATCGGTCAGGCTGAAGGCAATCATTGGGGGCAGGCCGTCAGCGTCTTTGAAACCAGCTCGGGCACGCCCTATTATTTCAACTTCCATAAGGCCGATCTGGGCAATTTCACCGTCATCGGGCCATCGGGTTCCGGCAAGACGGTCGTGCTCAATTTTCTGGCGGCGCAGGCGCAAAAGTTCAAACCGCGCACGGTGTTGTTCGATAAGGATCGTGGCGCGGAAATCTTTATTCGCGGCATTGGTGGCCACTATGCCACCTTACGGCCCGGCGAGCCGACCGGCTTTAATCCGATGCAATTGCCGGACACGCCGGCCAATCGGTCTTTTCTGCGGTCCCTGATCATGCAGTTGCTGATCCGGCCCGACCTGCCGCTCAATGCCGAAGAAGAAGCCATCATCACCGAAGCGGTCGATGCCAATTTCGAGCAGGAACCGCAATATCGTCGCCTCAGATTCTTTCATGAATTGCTGGGTGGTGTCCGCAGGCCAACCCACGGCGATCTGGCGGCCAGACTGGCACCGTGGACGAATGACGGCGAACATGCCTGGCTGTTCGACAATGCAGAAGACGAGCTGGACATGGCTGCCCGCACGCTGGGTTTTGACATGACACTTCTGCTCAATGAGCCGGTCTTGCGCACGCCTTGCATGATGTATCTGTTTCAGCGTGTCGAAGAACGGCTGGATGGGACGCCGACAATCATCATCATCGACGAGGGCTGGAAGGCGCTGGACGACGAAGTGTTTGCCGCGGCCATACGCAACTGGATGAAGACCCTGCGTAAGCGCAATGCTATCTTGGGTTTTGGCACCCAGAGCGCCCGCGATGCTCTCGACAGCCGTATTTCATCGGCCATTATCGAGCAGTCGGCCACGCAGATTTTCATGCCCAATCCGCGCGCGCAATCTGAGGATTATTGCGACGGGTTTGGCCTGACCCAGCATGAGCTGGATCTGATCCGCGCCCTGCCGCCGCAAGCCCGTGCCTTTCTGGTTAAGCACGGCAATCATTCGGTGGTCGCCCGCCTCGATCTGGGGGCCATGCCGGAGATATTAACAGTGCTGTCGGGCCGCGAAGCCAGTGTGCGCCGTCTCGATGAGTTGCGGGCGCAATATGGCGATGCGCCGTCTGATTGGTGGCCGCATTTGCTGGGCCAGCCCTATCCGGGCGGGGTGACCTAAATGGCCGGTTATTGCCCCTCCATTACGCTGGTTGGTGAAACCTCGGTTTCGGGGTCGCTCTATGCCATGGACTGCCAGATCAATGCGGCGGTCGAGACCGGCTATAACCGTTTGTTCGGGCCGGGCGGGGCGTTTGGCTATGCGCTGACGGCCATGCTGATCATCTATGTGGCGCTGATTGCCTACAGCTTTCTGACCGGCCGCACCCGCATGACCGTGGTGATGATGAGCCCAAGCATCATGACCATGGTGCTGGTATTGACCTTTGTATCCTTCTGGCCGGCCTATCATGCCGTGTTTTACGGCCTGATGATGGGCGGCCCCGATGAGGTGGCGGCAGCACTTTTGGGTCAAAAAGGCAGCGCCGTCATGAATTTTGCGCAAAATCTGGATCATCTGTTCGTCACCTTTGCCGAGATAGCGCGCAAGCTGGATCCGGCCTTTGGCAATAATGTCGGCAATGTGGTGACCACAGCGAATACCCAGCCCGTTCTGGCCCTGCCGACCTCCATGCCGGTCAAGCTGTTCTGGATGTCGGGCCTGTGTCTTTTGGGGTCTACCCTGGGTGTGCTGATCCTGACGCGGCTTGTTTTGTATCTGCTGCTGATACTGGGGCCGATATTCATCGTGTTCGCGCTGTTCCCACAGACGCGCGGCCTGTTCAATGGCTGGCTGCGCACGACCTTTGTGTTTGCGCTGGCGCCTTTGCTGACCGTGCTGGGCGGCACGGCGGCCATGATGTTGTTCGTGCCGCTTATTGAGGCGATTGGCGATGATCCGCAGGCCGCCGTTACCAGCGTGCAGCCCATGATTATTCTGTTTATGGGGTCGCTGATCTATTGCGCCTTTTTGTTTGTGCTGATGTGGGTTTCGGCCTCTCTGGTGCGTGACTGGCAGGCGGCGCTTCGGGAAAAATCCGCCAGTGATGCCGCCGCCAATCCGGTCTATATGCCCTCACAGGATACACAGGTGGCGGCGCTGACCAGCCCGGCCTTTTTGGCGGGCTCCAGCCAGACGACTGAACGCACACAGCCCATGATGACGGCTATGAGCCGAGGCAGCGAAACGGGGGCGGCTGTCGGCGTTGCGGGGCCTGCGGGTGCATCGGGACGCTCGGACAGTATCGGCCTGTATGACCCGCAAGGCCGCCAGATCAGTCAGGATCGCTTTAGCCGCGTGCAGGGTTTGGGTCAAAGATTCCGTGCGGCGCCTGCCGCGAAAAACCTGCCCCCTCCAACTGCCCAAAAGGGTGCGGATACCGTATGATGACACACGCTTTCAAGACTGAGTTTAAACCCCTTTTGACACTGGCTTTTGCAGCCCTGTGCCTGTTGGTGCCTATGACCGCGATGGCGCAGACGGATGCGGGCGCTATAGATGAAACACCTGCGCCCGATGACCGCCTGACCAGTGTGTTGTATAATCCGGGCACCATCGTGCAACTGGAGGGCTGCCAGAACTTCCAGACCATGATCACCCTGGCACCGGATGAGCATGTTGAAAATGTCGGTGTTGGCGATTCCTCCGCCTGGCAGGTCATGCCCAATAAACGCGGTAATCTGTTGTTTGTTAAAGCAATTGCCGTCAAGGGCTATACCAATATGACCGTGGTGAGCGACCGGCGCACCTATAATTTTGAGCTGCGCACCGCCAGCGCATCCTATTGTTCTCAGGGTCGCATACCATATGAGCTCCGGTTTATCTATCCGGCCGAAAAACCTGCCGCCGCCGCCACACCGGCAGCGGCCCCTGACCCCAATGCGTTCTTGCCGGTGCCTGAAAAGCGAAATTCGGCCTATACCTATTCAGGGGCAGCCAGTCTGGTGCCCTTACGGGTGTTTGATGACGGCACATCCACCTATATGCGCTGGTCGGCGGGCATATCGACACCGGCGGTCTATGCGTTGAACGCCGACAATAGCGAAAGCCTGATCAACTATGCCATGCGCGGTGATTATTTCGTCATAGAGCAGGTGTCGCGTGGATTTGTGCTGCGTCGGGGTGATCTGAAAACGACCCTTTATAATGATGCCTATACCATTCAGGCGCTGGATGCCGAATCGCCTAAGCCGCGCGGCAGAGGAGACAAATAATGGCCGCAGGGAAACGACTGCCGCAGGGCAATGATCCGCGTCTCAATCTGGATGCCGATGAACTGGACGCCGCCAATATTCAGGCCCTGCCGCAGGTCGCCAGAAGTGGTGGCACAGGCGACAGTCTGGGGCTGGCGCTGGGGATTATAGGCGCGCTGGCGCTTGGCCTGATAGCCTGGTTTGGTTTATCCAAGTC
>JBAWDM010000054.1:0-6474 GCA_049590735.1 Asticcacaulis sp.
GGCCCTGGCCAACGACTTGTCGCTGGATCGCCATGCCGATGCACTGGTTCAGGAAGCCTTAAACACCCATACACGTCGCGAAGGCTTCCGATGGCTGACAACGGGGGGCCAAAGACGGGCCTATCAGGTGATCGTTGAGCCTTTGAATGACGCCTATGTTTGCGCCTATGCGCTGGATGTGACCGAAGCCGAAGAAAGCCGCGAGGCCTTAAAACGCCATGCCAAGGCGCATGATGAAACGCTTGATGCCCTCGAAGATGCCGTGGCGATTTTCGGGCCGGAAAAACAACTGACCTTTCATAACCGTGCCTTTGAAAAACTGTGGGAGCTGGAATCGGCCTGGCTGGATGAACGCCCGACCCATGGCGAATGGCTGGATCGCCTGCGCCAGAAACGCCGCTCGCCGGAGACGGGCGACTATTCGGCCTTTAAGGCGCGTGAACTGGAATTTTACGGCCTGACCCATACGGCGGACGATGAGATGTGGAGCCTGCCGGATGGCCGGTCTTTACGGGTGGTGCGTCAGCCGCACCCACTGGGCGGGTTACTTATTCTGTTTTCCGACAAGACAGGCGAACTGAAACTCAAGGCGCAGTTTAATTCCCTGATACAGGTGCAAAAATCAACACTTGATCAATTAAATGATGCCGTCAGCGTCTATGGCAGCGATGGCCGCTTGCGCCTGCGCAATCAGGCGTTTGAGCGTTTCTGGAACTTACAGGCCGAAGACATGGCGGGGGTTGTCGATTTTGCCGAACTGGCGGAATTGTGCCTGCCTTTGGTGCATGATCGCAGTTTCTGGGCCGAGCTAAAGGCGCGCATTACCGACACGGATCCCTTGGCGCGCGCCCCGCAGGTGGGTGAGATCAAGGTCTCGGATGGCCGTCTGGCGCAGTGGCGCACACAACCCTTACCTGACGGCGCGACCCTTGTGGCCTTTTCCGACATTACCGCAACACGGCAATTGGAAAAAGCCATTGTCGCCCGGGATGATGCCCTGAATGAATCTGTGCGGTTGAAACGTGATTTCGTGGCCAATGTGAGCTATGAGTTGCGCACGCCACTTACGACCATTGTGGGCTATGCCGATCTGCTGCAATCCCAGCCCAATGACAATCCAAAACAAAAGGCCTTTTTGGACTCGATCCAAAGCGCGGCGCAGGAGCTGGCGCGTTCGATTGATGATGTGCTGGATATGGCGCAGATCGACGCCGGCGAAATGTCTCTGTCGATCGAAGATGTGCTGTTGATGGACGTGGTGGCTGAGGTGGGCTTGCGCCTGTCCGAAGCCTTTAAGGCGCGCGGTGTCCGTTTTGATTATGAAGGCGTGCTCGAAACCGGAAAAGTCCATGTGGACGCCAAACGACTGGGGCAGTGTCTGGAGCATCTGCTGGGCAATGCCATCCGGAACGCCAGCAGTGGTAGTGCGGTCAGGCTGACATCGCAAAAAGAGGGCGATAATCTGGTGCTTGAGGTCGCCTATAGCGGCCGGGGCATCCCCTATCATGTACAGGCCCACATATTTGACCGCTATATTGGCCGGGAACGCGGTGGGCCGGGTCTGGGTCTGGCGCTTGTCAAGGCACTGGTTGAGCTGCACAGGGGCTGGATCACACTGGAGTCGGAACCCAATGAGGGAGCGAGCTTCCGCATTCATTTGCCGGACCAAAAGGAGGCCGTACAAGTTAAACCGGACGTTTCCGAAGCGGACATATCAGGCGGTGCCGGCTCAGATAACCCTGATGATGTGGTCTGTGATATGCCTGCTGATCAGGCGGATCCAGAGTCAGGCAGCCCAAAGATTGTCGACGTCGCTTAACAGTGTGCAATGCGAAGTGAGGTGATAGGGGGTTGCTTTACCATCTTAAAGCGCGCGATAGCTGCCCTACACCCCGTTTAACGACACAAACTGTTCTGATTTATACGAAAGTCCGAAATGGCTAAGGATTTACGTCGCCTGCGTCCTGTGGTTTCCCGCTGGATGAGTCTCAGTCACTGGCGCTCGCAAAGCGTCTTTTGGACGGGCGGGCTGCTGGTCGGCGTTGTAGCGGTCTTTTTGGCCATTATCTGCGATCGGGCTCAGGATCTGTTCCATCTGGCGCGCACCCATTATGCGTGGTTGCCACTTATTCTGACGCCGGTGGGGTTTGCGTTTTGCGCCTATGCATCGCGACGCTGGTTTCCGGGCACGCAGGGCTCAGGCATACCGCAGGTCATTGCGGCGTCTGAGATTGTGCGCCATCACCCGAAGGCGCTGGATCGTCTGGTATCGCTGAACATCGTGGTGGGCAAGACGCTGTTGCTGTTTGTTGGCCTGATGTGCGGCGCCTCGATCGGCCGCGAAGGCCCCACCGTGCAGATCGGTGCGGCCCTTATGCGCATGGCTGGTAAGGTGGGACGGATTGGCAATGAGTCGGCGCTTTTGCTGGCGGGGGGCGCGGCCGGTGTGGCGGCGGCCTTTAATACGCCTCTGGCGGGGATTGTTTTTGCCATCGAAGAATTGGGCAAAAGCTTTGAGCAGCGCACCTCAGGGACAGTGATTTTTACTGTCATGCTGGCCGGTATAGCATCCCTGGGTTTGATTGGTGACTATACCTATTTTGGCCGCAACACGACCCATATGGTCGGCTGGCCGGACGCTCTGGCTATTCTGGTGTGCGGCATTGGCGGTGGCCTGATTGGCGGTGGATTCAGCCGTACCCTGATATTTGGCACCAAGCGTCTGGGCAGCCTGTTTGGCGGGCTTCTGGTCAGGCATCCGGTGATGTTTGCGGCCTCGTGCGGCCTGCTGGTGGCGGGGATCGGTATTTTTACCGGCGGCACCATCTATGGCACTGGCTATCACGAAGCCAAGTCTTTACTGACGGGCGGAAGCGAAATAGGGCACGGATACGGCGTTCTGAAAGTGATCGGTACGCTCTTGTCCTGCGTCAGTGGCATACCGGGCGGCCTGTTTGCACCGTCTTTGGCGGCGGGCGCGGGCCTGGGGGCCGACTTGCAGATTTTTGTGCCCATGGTGCCGGTGGCGACCATGGCGCTTTTGGGCATGGTGGGCTATTTTTCAGGCGTGGTGCAATCGCCACTGACCTCGTTTGTCATTGTGCTGGAAATGACCAATGATCATGACATGGTTATCCCGCTAATGGCCACCAGCTTACTTGCCTATGGTGTGTCTAAGCTGGTCTGTCCGCGGCCCCTTTATCACGCCCTGTCGCAGACCTTTGTCAAGCAGGAGCGCGAACTGCGCGGCAAGGCCCGTAAAGGCGAAACTGCTGGCGATTAAACGCCGCCATGCAGGGCCTGCATCATGTCTGAGCGGCTGATAATACCCTTAAGACGGCGCTCAGAATCGACGACCAGCACATAGTGGCTGTCGTCGCGCTGAAACAGGGGCATAATAGCCTCAAGCGGCGTATCGGCGCGGGTTATCTCATAATTTTCCTGCATGATCTGGCCGGCCACTTCGGGGATTTCTGAATGGGTTTCACCCGACGGCGTGATTAAGCGCTTAAGGCCGTCTTCGGGATTGTCCGGCGCAACCAGCGCAGCACTTTGCAGGACATGCTGACGCGTGACCAGCCCATGTACGCGGTGTTTTCGATCCACCACCGGCAGGGCCTGTATGTCGTGGGTGTTCATTAGCCGCCAGACATCCTTAAGGTAGGTGCCGAAATGCACGCTTATCACCGGCGCGCTCATGATGTGGCCGCAGGTTTTTTGTCCGGCCATGCGCTGCCAGGCCCTCAGTTCACTCATTTCCAGCAACCGCACCAGATCATCGGGCGCGATATCCAGCACCTCATTATGCTCGCGCAAGGCGGCGGCCAGATCATCTTCGCGGATACGCAACAGACCGGAAGGGCGCGCAGGCGCGCTGAGGGCGACATGCGGATAGGCTTTTTGGGTCAGATAATTATAGATCACACCCATAACTACAAGCAGCACGGAATTGGTCAGGGCGGGAAAGAGGGCAAACATAAAATCATGCGTACCGGTCAGCACCACCAGCAAGGCCATGGCCCCGCCCGGCGGATGCAAACAGCGCAAGGCAAACATGGCCCCGATGGCCAGCCCGACGGCCAGACTGGCGGCCATGACCGGATCGGGCACCAGATTATAGGTCAGAAGTCCGGCCAGTGCCGACACCGTATTGCCGCCCACCACTGACCAGGGTTGCGCCAAAGGGCTGGAGGGGACGGCGAACACAAGCACGGCGCTGGCCCCCAGCGGGGCGACCAGCCACGGCGTCAGGCCCAGATGTTGCGCCAGCCAAAGACTGATGAAGGCGGTAAAGGCTATGCCGATAGCCCCGCCCAAGGCGCTGCGGAGGCGCTCCGTGTGTTTAACGGGCATGGCGCGGGGATAGAAGGCTTTCAGCCCTTCGGATAGAGTCATTTAGCCACCATCGAACCATAAAAGAGGCGCGGGTTTTACCTGCCCGCACCTCATCGTCAAAGTCATTTTTTCTTATGTCGGGGGTTAGGCAGGATCCGATTCTTTGCCGCCGTACCAATTGATATTGCGCGTCAGCATCATAACGGTGGCGATAATGCCAAAGGCTGAGACAGCGCCAATGAGCAGGGCATAGTCTTCCATGCGCATCAGGACATAGATCAGCCCATACAGCACGGTAAATATCCCTAAGGCGGCCAAAAAGCGCTTCAGGCTTTTGAAGACCATGCCGGCATAGGCCGAGATCAGCAGGACGGTGGCCGTGGCCGCCGTGGCGAAGGCCCCGTCAAAACCAATGCGTTCGGCCAATGACAACAGCAACAAATAAAAGGTCAGTTGCGCCAGCCCCACCAGCACATATTGCGCCGGATGCAGTTCGCGACGCGTGCTGCTTTCGAACACAAAATAGGTCAGAAAGACAAGTCCAACAAACAAAAGCGCATATTTCAATGAGCGCCCCACGGCCTGGTAGGGGTTGCCCGGCTCGACAAATTTAACCGAGAGTTCGGATTTCCCCAGCGCCGATAACTGATCATAATCAATAACGGCCGGCAGGCCACGGGCAATAAAGGGCACCGACCATGTGGCCTTGAAGCCCGATTTCAGATTTTCCTCGCCCTTGACCAGTGGCGTGTTGCGATCATGACGGAAGGCGCGGGTGGCGGGTAAAAAGCCGCCGCCAAAAGATGGCGTGTCCCAATCGCCTGACAGGGTCACTTCGGTGGATTTGGCAAAGGCCAGCACGCCCAGTTTTTCCGCGCCGGTAAAGCTCATGGCGAGGCTGATATCAAACGGTGCTGTCAATTGCGCATCGCTCAACGGCGTTGAAAACAGGTCGAGATTACCGTTCTCCATAGCTTTCTGACCCAGCGCCGACGGGGCCAGTGTGACGGCCTTGCCATTGATATTGGCGGTGATGTCGCGGCGTGCACCACGTGAATCGCTGGCACCCGACAGCAATTGCGCACGATCCCATTGCAGAACAGCGCCTGATCTGGGGGCTGTGACCTGCGACAGGTCAAAATGGCCGATAAAGTGCAGATCGGTCGTATAGACAGGCACGCGAAATAGCGACCGCGAACGCACTTCGCTTTTGCTGGTCGCGGTGGCCTGTCCGGTTATGGGGAAGACTATCAGATTGCCGGTTTCCGCCGGCAGGGACTTGCCGTTAGCATCCGATTTGGTAGGCACCATATAGGGCACCGAAATTACCGGCCCTAAAAAGGTTTGTTCCCCGCCCACAAGTCCGCCGATTTCCTGACTGACTTCGGCCGCGCGGGTTGTGCGGTCATGTAACAGGAGAAAGACAAAGCTGGCAGGGATCGACATGAGCACAGCCAGTGCGCAAACAATCAGAAGCTTGGCACCCTTGGTTCGCCCAAATCCCGGACGCGGCGGAGGGTTAGCGGGGACAGACGCAGTTGACATCGGGGGCTCCTTAAGTGGCGACAACAGACAGCAAAGAGCTGCTGCTATTCTAAGATAGCACAAAATGAACGATGTTCAATATATAATTTGAACATCGTTCATTTTTGGTATCGCCTATATATGGTGACGGCTTAAGGCGCGCTTATCAAGATGCGATTTAGTGCTGGTCTTCGGGCATGCGCACGATCAGACCGTCCAGAGCATCCGAGACGATGATCTGGCAGGACAGGCGCGAATTGGGTTGCAAATCATTGGCAAAATCCAGCATGGATTCTTCCATGACCGAGGCCTTGCCGGTGGCGTCAACCCACGCCTCATCGACATAGACATGGCAGGTGGCGCAGGCACAGGCGCCACCGCAATCGGCATCAATACCCGGAATATTGTTTTTGACCGCGCCTTCCATGACGCTTTGGCCCGGCTTGGCTTCGATGGTGTGTTCGGTGCCGGAGGCCTCGATATAGGTAATTTTAGCCATGGGTCTTTGTCTTATTCTCCTCCCCTGTGTGAGCGGGGGAGGTGGCCAGCTTGTCTGGCCGGAGGGGGCTTGCGGACGGTGGGATTGCCCCCTCCGTCACGGACAAGCCGTGACAC
>JBAWDM010000055.1:0-3131 GCA_049590735.1 Asticcacaulis sp.
AGGCACGCCGATGATCCGTATCACCGTGCGTGATGCGCTGCGCGATGCCATGGCCGAAGAAATGCGCCGTGACGATAAGGTCTTCCTGATGGGCGAAGAGGTCGCGCAGTATCAGGGTGCCTATAAGGTATCGCGCGGCCTGCTCGAAGAATTTGGCGAACGCCGCGTAATTGACACGCCGATCACAGAAATGGGTTTTGCCGGTATCGGTTCAGGCGCGGCCATGGCCGGTCTTAAGCCGATCATCGAATTCATGACCTTTAACTTTGCCATGCAGGGCATTGATCACATCATCAATTCGTCGGCCAAGACGCTTTATATGTCCGGTGGTCAGATCAAATCCTCCATCGTGTTCCGGGGCCCGAACGGGGCGGCGGCGCGTGTGGGGGCGCAGCATTCGCATGACTATAGCTCATGGTATGCCAATGTGCCTGGCCTGAAGGTTCTGGCGCCTTATGATGCGGCTGATGCCAAGGGGCTGCTGAAGGCCGCGATCCGCGACCCGAATCCGGTGGTCTTCCTTGAGCACGAAATGATGTACGGTCTGGAGTTCGATATTCCGGACGTTGAAGATTTCGTCCTGCCGATCGGTAAGGCCAAGATTCAGCGCGAAGGGGCGGATGTCACCATTGTGGCCCATTCGCGCATGGTTGGTTTTGCCCTCAAGGCAGCGGAACAACTGGCCGAAGAAGGCATTGATGCCGAAGTCGTCAATCTGCGGTCGTTACGCCCGCTCGATACGGACACGGTGGTCGCTTCGGTGAAAAAGACGAACCGGCTTGTGACGGTCGAAGAAGGCTGGGGCCCTATGGGGGTTGGCGCTGAGATCGCGGCACGTGTGACGCTTGAAGCCTTTGACGATCTGGATGCCCCGCCGGCCCGCGTCCATCAGGAAGATGTGCCGATGCCATATGCGGCTAATCTCGAAGCCCTGACTGTGCCCAGCGTTGAAAAGATCATCGCGGCTGTCAAATCCGTAACCTATAAATAAGGGCCAGACATATGACTGATATTTTGATGCCCGCGCTCTCACCCACTATGGAAGAGGGCATTCTGGCTAAGTGGCACGTCAAGGTCGGCGATACGGTTTCTGCCGGTGATGTGATTGCCGAAATCGAAACCGATAAGGCGACCATGGAGGTCGAAGCTGTCGACGAAGGCACGATCGAAGCCATTCTGGTTGAAGCCGGCACCGAAGGCGTGAAGGTCAATTCACCGATTGCGCGTCTGTCCGGTGGCGATTCCGCGCCTGCGCCCAAAGCGGCACCTGAGGCGGCTCCTGAGAAGGCAGCGGAAACGCCCAAGGCGGAGGCCATTAAGGCTGCCCCTGCGGCCCCTGCGCCTGCTCCGGCCCCTGTGGCAACGTCTGGCGCACGTATTGCGGCGTCACCTCTGGCGCGTCGTCTGGCTGAGATGAATAAGCTTGATCTCAAGGCGCTCACCGGCACCGGTCCGCATGGTCGGATCATCAAACGCGATATCGAAGCCGCTCTGGCCAATGGTACAGGTAAGGCGTCCGTGGCATCTGCCGCTACGGCAGGCGCTGAACCGCGCAAGGTGCAATCGTTGGAACAGATGGGTATTCCCGCTGGTTCTTACGATCTGATCCCGCTCAATAATATGCGCAAGGTCATTGCGCGCCGCCTGACCGACAGTTTCCGTGATATTCCGCACTTCCCGTTGTCGGTAGATGTCGAACTCGATAATTTGCTGGCGGCACGTTCAAAGATCAATACGGCGCTGGAATCCAAGGGTATCAAGGTCTCGGTCAATGATATTGTCATCAAGGCCGTAGCCAATGCTTTATCGCAGGTGCCGGAAGCCAATGCCTCCTTCACACCCGACGGTATCGCCATGCACCACCATGCTGATATCGCTGTGGCCGTGGCCATTGATGGCGGTTTGATTACGCCTATTGTGAGGTCGGCCGAACTGAAATCCTTGTCGCAAATCGCCAAGGAAATGAAAGACTTAGCGGCGCGTGCCCGAGACATGAAGCTGAAACCCGAAGAATTCCAGGGCGGGACATTCAGTGTCTCTAATCTTGGCATGTTCGGTATCAAGCAATTTGCCTCGATCATCAATGAACCACAGGGCTGCATTCTGTCGGTTGGTGCCGGTGAACCGCGGCCTGTCGTTAAAAATGGCGCTTTGGCTGTGGCTACCGTCATGACCGTGACCCTGACCTGCGATCACCGGGTTGTGGATGGCTCAGTGGGTGCCCAGTTTATCACGGCCTTTAAAGCCCTGATCGAAGACCCTATCAAGATGTTAGCGTAACATCAGAGATGTTACGCTCATTTTTCAGCTCAAGCGCCGCCATTTTTCTAACAAAGAGTGGGCTCGCCGCATCAGCGGCGACGGGCGCTTGCCCTTGCCGAAATCATTGCATTTCGGAATTTTCGCAAGGTTGCACATATGACTTATGATCTCGTTGTTATCGGTTCCGGCCCCGGCGGTTACGAAGGGGCTATTCGCGCCAGTCAAAATGGCTTTAAGGTCGCGATCATTGAGCGCGAACTGCTGGGTGGTATCTGCCTGAACTGGGGCTGTATCCCTACCAAGGCCTTGCTGAAAACCGCCGAAGTGTTTGAAAAACTGCACCATCTGGGTGATTACGGCCTGTCCGGTGAAAAGCCTGCCTTTAACTTCGCCAAGGTGATTGAGCGCTCGCGTGGTGTCTCGGCACAGCTGAATGGCGGTGTCGCCTTCCTGATGAAGAAGAATAAGATCGATGTCATCGAAGGGACGGCGCGCTTAGAGGCCGGAAAAGACGCACCAAAGGTCATCGTCAAACTTAACAAGGGCGGCGAGCAGGTGGTTGAGGCCAAGAATGTTATGCTGGCCGTTGGGGCGCGCGCCCGTTCGATTCCCGCCATTGGTCTGGAATCCGATGGTGAGCGGGTCTGGACCTATCGTGACGCGCTGACGCCAAAGGCTATGCCGAAGTCGCTGGTTGTGATTGGGTCTGGCGCGATCGGCATTGAATTTGCCAGCTTTTATAAGGCTCTGGGTGCCAAGGTTACGGTCGTTGAGGCTTTGGATCGCATCTTGCCTGTTGAAGATCATGAAATCTCGGCTGAGGCCCTGAAAGCCTTCAAAAAACGTGGCATCGAATTCCGCATCGGTGC
>JBAWDM010000056.1:0-4770 GCA_049590735.1 Asticcacaulis sp.
AAACGCCTTCAAAAGCGTCACGGTTATCGCTGAAAATGGCTATTTCAAAGTGTTCCGCGCAGTAGGCCCCAAGGGCAAGACCAAGATCCACCCCGACGACATAGACGCCTGATATGAAGCTCATTAAGCGGCTCGCCAATCTGGGTTACGGCTCACGCAAGGAATGCACCAAGTTGATCCGTATGGGATTGCTTACCGATGCCAATGGTGGGTTGCTGAGTGAAGATACCGACCTAGACCATGCCGACCTGCGTTACCAAGGCCGCCCGCTCGATCCCGATTTCGGCATGGTTTTGCTGCTCAATAAACCGACCGGCTATGTCTGTTCGCTGAAAGATCGCGGCCATCTGGTCTATGAGCTTTTGCCGTCGCGTTTTTCCATCCGCAAACCGGTTTTGTCGAGCATAGGCAGGTTGGATGCTGACACGTCAGGCCTGTTGCTGTTCACCGATGATGGCGATTTTTTGCACCGGATTATCTCGCCAAAAAACCATGTCGCCAAGATTTATGAGGTCACGACAGCGCGGCCTGTTGAGCCGCACTATGCTGAGATTTTTGCCTCTGGCACATTGGTGCTCAATGACGAAAAAGACGCGTTAAAACCGGCATTCCTAGAGATTACCGGTGAAAAAACGGCGCGCCTGACGCTTTATGAAGGACGCTATCATCAGGTCAGACGCATGTTCGCCGCCGTCGGCAATCACGTCGAAGCCCTGCACAGGGCACAAATGGGTGATCTGACCCTTGGCAATCTGCAACCCGGCAAATGGCGGTTGTTGAATGCCGATGATCTGGCGGGCGTGCTGAAGGATCAGGCCGGACGCGGTGCCGACATTGCCCCATAAAGCTCAGGGCGGCGATCACGGAAAAAGCCCCAGGCGGCGCGGTGCGTGTTGAGATAATCAAGGTCAAAGCCTGCGACCAGCACGCCCTCTTCGTCGGCGCCAAATTCCGCCACCTTGTCGCCGCGATGATTGGCAATAAAGCTATGGCCATAGAAGCTTTGGCCGAGACCATTTTGCGGTGAAATCAGGCTTTCGGTGCCGATGCGATTGGAGGCCACAACCGGCATGACATTGGCCACCGCATGGCCCTGCATAACGCGCTGCCACGGCGCGGATGTATCCAGTTCGGCATCGTGCGGCTCCGAACCGATGGCCGTTGGATACATCAGGATTTCGGCCCCCAAAAGCGCCATACAGCGGGCGGCCTCCGGATACCATTGGTCCCAGCAGATGCCGACACCTATCCTGGCAAATTTCGTGTCCCAGACCTTGAAACCCGTATCGCCGGGGCGGAAATAGTATTTTTCCTGATAGCCGGGGCCGTCCGGAATGTGGCTTTTGCGATAGACGCCCATCAGCGTGCCACCGGCGTCAATCATAACTAAGCTATTGAAATAATGCGGGCCTTCTTTTTCATAGATAGAGGTCGGGATTACCACATTCAGCTCAACGGCCAATTTTTGCATGGCCAGCACGCATGGATGTTCGCGCCACGCATAGGCCGTCGCAAACCACTTTTCTTCTTGGGAAACACAGAAATATTCGCCCTGAAACAACTCGGACGGCAGGATGATCTGCGCACCGCGGGCGGCGGCTTCGCGCACCAGTTTTTCTGTTTTGGCGATATTGGCGGCCATGTCAGGGCCATAATGCGTTTGAAGGGCGGCGACAGAAACAATTCTGGTCATGGGTCACTCCAGACTAAACAAAAAGCGTGAAAATCACGCCCTGATTAACGGGAATTGCTGGCTAATACAGTGAAAGGCACCGCCGCCCGTCAATATGGCCCGCGATGACAGGCCCAGCACTTGCCGTTCGGGAAACAGCATTTGCAGGGCTTCAACCGCCATTTCGCCCGGGCGTTCCTTATAGATCGGCACGACCACGCAGTCATTGGCAATCAGGAAATTCATGTGCGAAGCCGGTACGATCTGACCGTCATCATCCAGCACTTCGCCCGGTGATGGCACCCGCACAACCTGTAAGGGGTATCCACGCGCATCGGTCTGGCTGAGCAGGTGACAGGCCGTGGCATCATACACATCGGCATTAGGGTCTTCGCGACCAAAAGCGATCGGACAGGCCACCACGCCGGGCGCCACAAAGCGCGCCAGATTATCCACATGGCCATCCGTATGATCATTCAACAGCCCATCGTCCAGCCATATGACCTTACGCACACCCAGGGCCTGAAACAGGGCCTGTTCGGCCAGTGACTGCGTCCAGCCGGGATTGCGATTAGGATTAAGCAGGCATTGCCGTGTCGTCAGAACCGTGCCCTGACCATCGTGGTCAAGTGCGCCCCCTTCGAGGATAAAGTCCTGTAAATCCTGCGCAAAGCCATCCGACTTGCTGATCTGAAGCGCCACTTCATCATCATGTTTCAGGTGGTATTTGCCACCCCAGCCATTATTTAAAAAGCTGACTGGCAGGGCCTTGTGGTGGCCGTCATCACCGGCATCTTCGCTGACATAGATAGGGCCGGTATCACGAAACCAAATGTCACCAAAGCGGCCATCAATAATCTCCAGTGAGACAACATCGCCCAAAAGCTCCTTGGCGGCGGCGCGCGCGGCTTCACCCATCACCATCAGCTTGACGTTCTCGCCCCCCAGACCACACAAGGTTCTGGCCAGCGCCGCGACCTCGGCCTGCGCCGCAATTAGATCTTCGCGCCACAGATTTTCATGGCTTGGAAAACCCAGCCAGATAGCTTTGTGGGCTTCCCATTCTGCCGGAACAATACGTGTCATGGTGGATTTCCTGCTTGTGAAACAGCCATAGGCAACAGCCTGCGTCTTAGCACAGGCTTTTATGGCTTGGCCATGTTTTCTTGGGTTTAAAACGCTTTAGAGTGACCGCAGACACAAGAAAAACCCGGCCTGAATTATCAGGCCGGGCTTCATCTTAGCTATTCGACTTAACCGTCGCGTTCTGAAATTAGAACGTGATGTCGATGGTCGAACGACGGTTCAGAGGTTCCTTCACGCCGTCGCCGGTAGCGACTGCCGGGGCGGATTCACCCTTCCAGTCAACAGCCAGCTTGGAGCCGTCAACACCAAGGCCGGCAAGGGCATCAGCAACGGTCTTAGCGCGGCGTTCCGACAGGCGGATGTTGTAAGCAGCCGAACCGGATGTATCCGTGTGACCCACGACAACGATACGGGCGGCATTACCGGCCTTAGCGTAGTCAGCAGCCGCAGCCACAACCGATTGCGCATCAGCCGTCAGAGCCGACTTGTCGAATTCAAAGTAAACGATGAATTCGCGGGCTTCGTAGGCAGGTGCCACTGGCGGAGGCGGAGGTGCGGGCTCAGGTGCTACAACCGGAGGCGGCGGAGGAGCGGGCTCAGGAGCGGGCTCAGGTGCAGGCGCAGCGGCTTCACCAAAGGCCCAACGCAGACCAACCGTTACGGTTTGATCAGAGAACTTACCCGAGAATTTCTCAGGCTGAGCAAAGGTACCAGCCGGATCAATACCAGCGTTGAAGCTTGCCTTACCGGCATCGAGATAACGATAGGTCACGTCAAGGCTCAGACGATCCGAGAGTGCCCAGGCCATACCTGCCAGCAATTGATACGCAGGCACGGTGTCCTTGCCAACCATGCTCAGGTTGGAAAGAAGACCAGATGGGTTGGTCGAAAGCTGGCCAAACATCTTAGCTTTAATGCTGTCAAGACCAATACCGGCACCAACGAAGGGGTGGAATTGCGACTCAGGCAGGAAGTCATAATACAGATTGACCATGACGGTGGTTTGCTCAAACGAACCCGACGGGCCGCCACAAGGATCGCTTGCGCCGCGCGTGACACCAACTGTACAAAGCGCCGTATCCTTCAGGCCTGTTTCAGTTGTATAGGTACGCGGGAAACCAACAGCAGACTGGATGTCGCCAGGGCGGTAGCCGCCTTCGAATTCAACGCGCCAATTAGGATTATAGCGATAGCCGAGGCGCGCAAAACCAGCCCAGTCATCGTCCGTCGATACATCATACACATAAGGGCCGCCGTCTGGCATCAAACCTGACGAACGTGCTTTGTAATCTGATTTTGTGTTGTAACCGAGGTCAAGCGCCCCGTACCAACCGTTAGCTTGTTCAGCAGAAGCGGAACCCGCTACCGCCATCGCAGCGAGTGCAGCGCCCGCTAGCAAATAAAGTTTCATGTTATTGCCCTCTCATGGCCATTCTAGGAACAGCCGATAAACCGACTGAATATTACGTACACCGCCTCATAACTTTCTCAAGTCGTTTTGCATAGCACCCAAATGCAAATTAGGTTGGAAATATGCACTTTTTTAGCTAGTTTTCGGATGACTGACACCCTAAAGACACGCTTAACGCTACAAAGCCGTATGTTTAGCTATAGTCAAATTCAGCCATCAAAAAGCTATGGCTGCTCCCCCTTGTAATATAAAAATATCGTAAGTGCCAACAAAAACACTTGCGGTTTAGCCGGGCTTTCATTAGAGACACGCCCTCTGGTCGACCCCGACAGCCTTGTCTGTCGTGAATCAGGCGCAGCAAGCTTTGACTTTATAAAGTTTTTTGCGCGGTTCCCCCTTGTACGGAGAGGTGGCAGAGTGGTCGAATGTACCGCACTCGAAATGCGGCGTAGGTGGAAGCCTACCGTGGGTTCGAATCCCACCCTCTCCGCCACTGGCTCAAAAAGACGTCAAAATAGGAACCCTTTTGCCGTCAGCCTGCCTGAGATGCCCTAATTTCATCCCTTTTCTTTGTCTATGACCAGATCGCCACCTATATGAC
>JBAWDM010000057.1:0-6372 GCA_049590735.1 Asticcacaulis sp.
AGGGCCAAAAACGCGGTTACCCCTGCGCCAATCAACAGATTGCGCCACCGTTTTTGAAAAATTCGCGTCCACATATTCATATCATCACAAGCCTAAGGGCATTTCCACACAAAGCAAGGCCGACACACCCAAAGCGGCTTCACAAATCGTGTGTCTCTTTGTGTGTCTGGGTAAGCCCTCATGTTTCAGGCGACTTATAGAGCGGATTGGGCCAGCGTTTATGCACCCAGAACCACTCCGCCGGATTGTCGCGCACAGCCTGTTCGATAAAGGCGCTGATGCGACAGACCGTGGTTTCAAGATCTTTTGTCTTATGGCCGGTATCATCAACCGCAATCGGATCATGAACCGTGACACGAAAGCGGGCCTTATGCAGACGACGAATCGTCAGGGGTTGTAAGACGGTGCCAAAACGTTGCGCCAGTTTGGAAGGGCCCGGTGCCGTTTCCGCTATATGGCCGAAAAAGGGTGTCGGAATGCCACGATTAAACTTCTGGTCGTTCATCAGGCCTACCGATTCGCCTTTTTGTAAGGCGATCAGAAGTTCACGGGCCCCGTCCCCGCCTTTTGGTGCGAACATGCTGACGCCATAGGCGGCGCGGCCGGCGCGGATACGGGCATCCACATAGGGGTTATTCGCCGCCCGATAGGTGATCATATAGGGCACACCCGCCGACAATATAGCTGCATTCATCACTTCCCAGTTGGACAGATGGCCGGAAATAAAAATAACCGGCTTACCACTGGCGGCAATGGCCTTAAGTTTCTCAAGCCCTTCAATTTCGATGCGGCTTTTGTCCGCGACAATACGGTCCATAACGGGAAATTCACCCGCCATGACACGGCCTGTATTTTCCCATTGCTGCGCCATCAGACTTTGGCGTTCGGCCTCAGCCATATCCGGAAAGGCCAGCTCAAAATTGCGTCGCACGGTACGTTGCGTAGAGGTCAGCGGCCCCAGTGTTTTAAGCAGCCAGCCCCCCAGATCAGAGGCCGTGTCTATCGGCAGGGCACGCATCAGGCCCGTAAAGGCATCATAGGCCAAAGCTTCTATGCGCCAGCCAATCCATTGCCAGACAGATGTTTTAAGCGCGCTCATACGGCTCTGCCCTTTTCCTGTCGCTTGCTTTGAGTCTGAGCGGCCAGAATTTTCAGCAACCGCTTATGGCGCGCGGCGGCCGCCAGATGGCTGCTGTACACGCCGTCCCAACCGCCGGTGAAATGGCAGCGCAGGACAAAATAACGGAAGAAGACCAACAGATATTCAAACGGCAGGCGCAGCCAGATCGTCCAGGCCGACTTTTTCAAGACCCTGGCCTGAAGATTTGTATAGGCGTCCAGCTTGGCGCGAATATGCGCATAGGATCTGGCGGAAAAATGCGTCACAGACCCCTTTAATGACCCCACGGCCTCTTGTTTTGTGTCGACCGTGTCATGCACAGGGCTTTCGCGGAACCGCACGGCCCGACGATCATATAGACGCGTATAGTTATGATAATCCGCCCATAACCGAGGCTTGGTTTTGCCGGGGTAAACATTTCTGATTTTAAAACGATAAGCTTTTAGCTTCGGGCCATCACGCATCAAAGCCTTAATTTCATTGAATAATTCAGGCGTAACCACCTCATCGGCATCGAGATTCAGAATCCAGTCATGGGTGGCACAATCTTCGCTGAAACGTTTTTGCGGCCCGTATCCCGGCCAGTCATGGTGGATGACCCGCGCCCCCAGACCTTGCGCAATCGCAACCGTATCGTCCGTTGAGCCGCTGTCTATGACCACCACCTCATCCACGAGACCTTTAACGGCGCGGAGGCAATCACCGATCCGGTCACCTTCGTCACGGGTGATAATACAGCAGCTTAGAGGTGTCGGCGCAGGCGTGTTCATGTTAGCCTTTGTGCCTAAGACGTCCCAAACAGGCAAGCGTCCTTTTTTGCCCGTGCCAATTTAGCAGGAATGCCCGTGTCGACACAAATAGCCCCCCAAGCCCTGTTCGTCGCCCTCAACGACCAGACCGTAAAGGTGCTGGACGCAAGCTGGGCACTGGATGGCACAGATATGTCCGCCCTGTTTTCACAGGATCACATCCCCACGGCGCAGTTTTTTGATATTGAGGCCATCAGCGATCCGGACTCACATCTGCCGCATATGGCCCCCTCACCTCAACGCTTTGCCGAAGTCGTGAGCCGGATGGGTATATCGCCTCAGGATCATGTCGTCATCTATGACCGTCAGGGTTTATTTTCCGCCGCACGCGTCTGGTGGACATTCCGCCTGATGGGACATGAACATGTGCAGGTTTTAAGCGGAGGTTTGCCGGCCTGGAAGGCTATGGGGTATGTGACCACGGATGACTTACAGCCCCCAAATCCTGTCGAATATATCAGCACCTATAATGAAAATTATATCATTGATTATAAAGAGCTACTGCAAAATCTGAATAATCCGGATTATCTGATTCTGGATGCCCGCCCCCGTGCCCGGTTTGAAGGCGACGCGCCTGAGCCCCGAAAAGGCCTGCGTAGCGGTCACATGCCTTCCAGCCATAGTCTGCCATTTGCCGAGCTGATCCGCGATGGCGCTCTGAAGCCTGTGGATGAGCTAAAGAGCCTGTTCAGAACGTTAGGGGCTGATAAGGCCGACACGATCGTCACAAGCTGCGGATCGGGTGTGACTGCTGCCATTATCAGTCTGGCCCTCACCGAGGCAGGCTATCCAATGGCGCGTCTCTATGATGGTTCCTGGGCTGAATGGGGCCAGGCTGACCTGACGACCCCCGTCATCAGCTCTGACGAGCCTTAGTGCGTCCAGCTTTGTTTGCGCACATAGGCGAAATTATCGGCATAGGTTTTCAGGATCTTGGGCGGGGCTTCGGGCTCAATCAGGCGAAACGGAATGCCATGATGTTCCGCAAACGCCATGGCCTGATCCTTGGTTTCAAACGTCAGGCGCACCTGCGCATCCGTATCCGCAGAGGATGACCACCCCATCAGGGGATCAGGCGTGCGCGCCGATTTGGGTTCAAACTCAAGCGTCCAGTCATGGGTCTTGCCGCGACCGGATTGCATGGCGGTTTTGGACGGTTTGAAAATACGGGCAAACATCATCATCTCCTCAGGCAGCACGGATTCGCCGCCATACGCTATATGTCTGTTACTACCAAATACCTGATTTCGTAAAGCGTAAAGGTCAGCATAACGGACTTTGCGGCATCCGACCTTAATATCCCAACCTTGGGATTATGGCCGGGGAGGTCATGGTCGGGGCGAGAGGATTCGAACCTCCGGCCTCCTGCTCCCGAAGCAGGCGCGCTACCAGGCTGCGCTACGCCCCGTAAAATGAAAACTCAGCACCAAACCCGAAAGCCGAAGCCTGACGAACTTAGTGGAATGGTCGGGGCGAAAGGATTCGAACCTTCGACCTGCTGCACCCAAAACAGCTGCGCTACCAGGCTGCGCTACACCCCGACGTCCACGTGAAACTCTGCTGCCAAAGCTTCAAGAGGCGCGCTACATGCCACTTTCAATAGAGCTCCGCAAGCCCTTACATCATGAAAAACACTCATGGTGCTGACTTTTGTGCGTTTCCTAGGAGGGCTTACGGAAAAAGGGGTGGATAACGGTATCCCCGGCAGCCAGACCCAGCTTGTCGCTAAGGCCCGCGCCGATTTCCAGAACCCCGCTGGCGGCGCCTTTTGAAGGCAGGGGTGTCCGGTCAAGAGGTCTGGCATTCTTTTGAATAGACACAATTTTTCCGTCTGGTGCGATATAGATAATATCCAGTCCGATCAATGTGTTCTGCATCCAGAAATTCCGTTGATCGGCATCCTGAAACTCAAACAACATACCGCGGTTTTCGGCCATCTCCCGCCGACACATCAGCCCCTGCTCACGCGTGGCATAGTCCCTGGCAATTTCGACAGTGAACTGCGCCTTTTGATGTCCGTTCTTGCTGATAACAAGTGATTCATCGACGGAATAGGGCGAGATATCCATGCTCAGGCATTGCGCCGGCAGGTCAACCGGCAGGGTATCGGCGACCGAACATCCACTTACGGCTAAGGCAAGAACCGTCAGGCTGAGCAAAAGCGGTTTCATCGTTTTAAAGGCCATAGGTGCCAATTCCAATCGGTCAGTGTGGAGTTTACAGATAAGCTGACCATGATCATGTCATTTGGCTATTTCAAGACAAAAAAAACGGGCCGTCGAAACGGCCCGCCTTTTTTATAATCTGCAAAAACCTAGACCAGAGCCTTGGGCTGCACTTCCGTGACCACCAGTCCCTTTGGCCCTTCGCCAAATCTGACCATAATCGTGTCGCCTTGCTGCACGTCCTCAAGACCGTAACGGCGCAGGGTTTCAATATGAATGAAGATGTCGTTCGGATCATTGCCGCGCACAACGAAGCCATAACCCTTTGTGCGGTTAAACCATTTAATCGTTGCCGTCTCCAGATCGCCGACGTGGACGGCATCGCCCACAGCACGCACGGCGCGTGGTACCGGGTTTGTTTCCCCGCGTGAGGCGAAAGGTGCCAGTTCAGAATCGGCCTCAAGCTCATCAATTTCAATGACCTGCCAACCCTTGGCACGTTTGGCGATACGACAATTGATTCGGGCGCCCTCACAGGTGCTTTCACGTCCCAGATCACGCAGGCTGGATACATGCAAAAGCACATCGCGCATGCCCGTCAGGGTCAAATCCTGAGGCACTATAAAACCATAACCCTTGGCTACATCAAACCATTTTACATGACCTGAAATTGTTAAGGCGTCTTCGGCTTCATTTTTGTCATTACTGTCAAACAAACTCATCTACCCTCACCCATGCCACAATTACTTTTTAGCGACACCCGTTCTTATAACACGGATATCTCAAATTGGGAGTCCCCGTAAGAAATATTCGCAACATTTAAGAATGTAAAGCAAAAAGCTCGCCTTAAGCGAGTGGTGTTGTGATCACGCGCACATATTTTATGAGCTTGTGGGGCGTATAAACAATTGAAATACAGGTTTTATGGAGAAAAAAGCTAAATCATCTAAGCTCAGATTGAATGGCAGTCCCTAGCGGAGTCGAACCGCTCTTTTCAGGATGAAAACCTGACGTCCTAACCGATAGACGAAGGGACCGTATTCAAGAGGTGGGCTTCGTAACCGTTCTGATTTAGGGATGCAAGTGTTATTTTTATATTTTTACGACGGCGGCAATTTCTCTCAAATCAGTCCGTAAGCTCGGCCTGCCGTGCCGCCAAAGCCATGTCTTCAATTTCAAGCTGCACGCCGTTACGCCCCATATAATCATCCGGCTTTAACCGCCCCAGAACGTGCATAAGACCGGCCGGCTTTAACAAAGCTTCACCGATAGGCGTACCCTCTGCGCGCCACATAATACCTTTCAGCTTGCCGCCACTGTCATCGTTCAACTCAAAACGGATATGCCCGCCCTTCATCGGCTGCGCAAAGCCGACCCTGACGCTTGCAAAGGCAAACAAAGGCTCCGGATTGCCCTGACCGTAGGGTGCCAGCAAGCTTAGCTGATCATAAAGGCCGCGTGTGGCGGCGGCGACACTGAGAAGGGCGTCCGGCTCCACAGCCTCGACCTGATCTGCTTCGGCTACGTGTTCGGTGACATAGGCATTGATGAAAGCCCGCAGTTCAGGGATACGATCACGCTCAACGCTCAAACCCGCCGCCATGGCATGACCGCCGCCCGATAATAATATGCCCGCCTCATAGGCCGCGCCTACGGCCTCACCCAGATTGACTCCGGCCTGAGAACGGCCTGAGCCTTTTCCCATGCCGCTTACGGGGTCGATGCCGATAATGATCACCGGCTTGCGCCAGCGCTCACGCAATCGACCGGCCACAATGCCAATAACGCCGGGATGCCAGTCTTCGCGCGCTATAATGACCACGGGATCATCACAGGGCCACAGGCCTTGGGTTTCCGCCGTCTGCATAGCCTGATCCAGCACCTCAGCCTCGACATCGCGGCGCAGGCGGTTGAGCTCATCAAGTTCCTGCGCCAGCCCGGCGGCAATCACGGCATCATCCGTCGACAAAAGCTGCACGCCCAGATCAGACCGCCCGACACGCCCGCCGGCATTGATTCGCGGCCCGATCACAAAGCCGGAATGAAATGTGCTCATCAGGCTGATCGCGGCCCCCTTATTGGCCTCATTCTTTTCACCGGCCACGTCCATAAGCGCCTTAATGCCGGCATTCTTACGTTGCGACATGACCTTGAGCCCCTGCGCCGCCAAAGCGCGATTAAATCCCGTCAGGGCCGTGACATCGCAAATGGCGCCGAGAGCCGCCAAGTCCAGCCATTGCATCAGATCAGGGCGAGTCACCTGCGAAAACAATCCGCG
>JBAWDM010000058.1:0-6378 GCA_049590735.1 Asticcacaulis sp.
CCCTGCACCCGATACGCTGACAGCGCGTGTTGAAACGTTGGCAGCTAATAACAAAAGCCCTTCGGTGCAAACCGGAGGGCTTTCCTTTCTTATACCTCCTCGACTTGTCGGGGAGGGGGACCGCACGAGCGCTTTAGCGCGAGATGTGGTGGTGGGGTTTCTTGCTTTCTTGTAACGCTTCCCCTCGCAATCGTAACCATAATGCTTACATAAGCTTCAGTACAAGGAGCGCCGCATGATACCTTTTTCCATTCTCGATCTGTCGCAGGTCTGCGAAGGCAGCACGATCAGCGACGCACTCGCCAATTCGGCACATATGGCGCAAGCGGCAGAGGCGGCGGGGTATCATCGTTACTGGCTGGCCGAGCATCACGGCATGCCGGGTATTGCGTCTGCGGCCACATCGCTGGTCATCGCCCATGTCGGGGCGGCGACCAAAACCATCCGTATCGGCTCTGGTGGCATCATGCTGCCCAACCATTCGCCCATGGTGATTGCCGAGCAATTCGGCACACTCGAAGCCCTTTATCCGGATCGTATTGATTTGGGTATTGGCCGCGCGCCGGGAACGGATATGATGACAGCGCGGGCCTTGCGTCGGAATATGGACTCCGGTGTCGAAAGTTTTCCCAACGATATCATGGAGTTACAAAATCTTCTGGGGGCGCCGGATGAAGGGCAGCGCCTGCTGGCCGTGCCCGGTGCCAACAGCCATGTGCCGATCTGGCTGTTGGGTTCCAGCCTCTATAGCGCCCAACTGGCGGCGCAACTGGGCCTGCCTTACGCCTTTGCTTCCCATTTCGCGCCTGAGCTTTTGTTTGACGCCATTGCGCTCTATCGTCAGAATTTCCGGCCATCCGCCGCGCTTAATCGTCCGCATGTTATGGTCGGTGTTATGGGCGTGGCCGCCGATACGGACGCGGAAGCCGAGTTTTTATACACCTCCATGCAGCAATCCTTTGCCAATTTGCGCCGCAATGTACGTGTGGCCTTTCCAAAGCCCGACTATGACGCCGTGGCCAATCTGACGCCCGAAGAATCCGCCATGATCGACCATATGCTGCGCTATGCCATGGTGGGATCACCGGCCACGATTCAGGCTCGCCTGAATACTTTCCTGCAACAGACGGGTGCGGATGAGCTGATCATTTCCATGCCCATCTATGACATAGCCGCGCGCCTGAAATCCGTTGAGCTTTTCGCTGGCTTGGAAGGCTTGATGCAAAAGGCTTAGCGTTACGCTTTTTAGATCCGTCCCATGGTCGTTTGAGCGTTATAGATTTGCTGCAACGGCGCATTGTCGGGATCCAGCGCCGTCATGCGCCAGTGATCGCCATCTTCGTCAAAACGTACTGGCGCAGCATTGGGGCTGGAATACATATCATTGAGGAATTTACGCGTCACAGCCCGAAACGGGATGCCGTGGAACACGAACAGGCAGGTGCCGCCTTGCGCTCTGTATGCATTTACGCACGCATAGACGCGGTCGATCACATCGCCCAAGGCCTCGGCATTGTGCGGATAGTTTTTGCCGTCAATATCGGCGGTTGGATTCATATGTTCGCGCATGTCTTCGCGGTGCTGACGCACCTCGTCTATGGTCATACCCTCAAACAAACCGAAATGCCGCTCGATCAGGCGCGCATCGGTTTCCGGGGTGATCCCGCATTCCCGCCCGACAAATTGCGCCGTTTCAAGTGCGCGTGACAGGGGACTGGCGATAATGCGGGTAATGCCCTGATCTTTCAAAAGCGCGGCCGCCTTTTGCGCCTGCTGACGACCTGTGGCATTCAATGGAATATCGGTCGACCCTTGCAGGCGCATGGCCAGGTTCCAGTCGGTTTGGCCGTGACGCAAAACGAAAAAAGGCATGGTCTATAGTTTCGCTTTAATCTGTGCCGCCAAGGCATTCAATTCGCTCATATCCGCCATCTGGCCACTGGCATGCGGCCGGGTTTCGTCTGAGTTCCAAAAGGGGATGATATGAAAATGAATATGAAAAACCGTCTGTCCGGCGGCCTCGCCATTGAATTGCATGATACGAATGCCATCGGGTTGCAATCCGTCTCGCACCGCCTGCGCGATGCGGCGGGTTTGCAGGATGAGGTTTTGCAGGTCATCCGATTCTATATCAAACAGATTGCAGGCGGGCGACTTGGGGATGACAAGCGTGTGGCCTTTGGTTTGCGGAAAGGCATCCATAAAGCTGAGGATACGCTCGTCTTCGTAGATTTTAGCGGCAGGAATATCTCCGCGCATGATCTTCGCAAAGATGTTATCGGGATTATAATGGACATCAAGGCTCATGGTGCAGGCCTGCTTTTTGGGTGTTTTCTTGGAATGATAACCTTAAAGGACTATGCTGATCAGGCCAAGGGGGGTATGAGCCCTTACGAAATGTGATAACAGATTTGATCCATACTTGTCTCAGGTCTGAAGGATGTTTGAACCGATATCATGATCAATATGCTGCTTGTCATGCTGGGGGGCGCGTTGGGTGCGCTGGGCCGCTATCTTCTGGGGCGCGCCAGTGCCGGTTGGTGGGCAGGTGAGCAATGGCCATGGAATATGTGGCCGCTTGGCACGTTTCTGGCCAATATAATTGGCGGCCTGCTGATGGGTATCCTGATGGGGCTGTTATTCGGGCCGCTAAAGGGCATGTTTGACACGGAGCGTGTGCGTTTGCTGCTGGGTATCGGGGTGTTGGGTGGATTTACGACCTTTTCGTCGTTTTCGCTGGAAGTTGTTGATATGCTGGAGCGTCGCGCCTATGGGCTGGCCGCCGCCTATGTTATTTTGTCGTTGGTTTTATCGGTGGCTGCCGTTGCCCTTGGTCTGTATGTGACCCGCAAATTAGCCGCCTTATGAGTTTGAAATTATGAGTCACGAAGTCAAAACCCTGTACATTACCGATGGTGAGGACGGCATACGGGTCGATCGCTTTTTTAAGCGTCGCTGGCCGCACATCAATCACGTACAGATCAATAAGCTGCTGCGTTCCGGTCAGGTGCGGGTGGATGGCGGTCGGGTTAAGGCCGATACGCGCCTTGCGACAGGCCAGACCATCCGCGTCCCGCCGCTTCCTGATGCGCCCGATGTGGATGAACAAAAGCGCGAACGGGCCCTTCTGAGCCCGCAGGAAATTCGCTTTGCCCATTCTTTGGTGCTCTATGAAGACGAAGATGTCATCGCGCTGAATAAGCCTTCGGGGCTGGCGGTGCAGGGGGGCACTAAGACCAAGAACCATATTGACCGGCTGTTGTCGGCCTGGGGTGAGGGGCTGGAACGCCCGCGTTTGGTGCACCGGCTCGACCGTGATACCTCAGGTGTGCTTCTGCTGGGTAAAAGCCCGTCAGCCGCAGCGCGTTTGTCGGGTGCCTTTGCCAAACGGCGGGCGCAAAAGACCTATTGGGCGCTGGTGGTTGGCACACCTAAGCCTGAAGAAGGCTATATTGATGTGCCCCTGATCAAGAAGGGTTTTCATGACCGCGAAATCGTCCAGCCGGCTGAGCCCAATGAAATCGGGGCCGAGACGGCTGAGACGGAATATGTGACCATCAGCCATGCCGGCCCGCGCGTCACCTGGGTGGCCTTAAGGCCGCACACGGGCCGTACGCACCAGCTCCGGGCTCACATGCAGGCTCTGGGCCACAGTATTCTGGGCGACCCTAAATATGGCAATGAAGCCAGCCGGTCTTTGTCCGAAGGGCTTCAGTTGCAACTGCATCACCGCCGTATTGAATTGCCGCACCCGACAAGCGGCACGCTGATCGTCGAAGCGCCACTCGATAAGGTGATACGCGAAGGGTTTGACCGGTTTGGCTTTGACGAACACGAAGCCGAAGCCGATCCTTTTGCCAATATGAAGAAGAAAAAGCGTTGAACATGAAGGCGGTCATCTGGGATGTTGACGGAACCCTTGTCGACAGCCGATCCAGCATCTTTCGGGCGGCCGTAGAAGCGGCGCATATTATCAATATTGATCCGCCTACCTATGATCAGGTGCGCGCCATTGTGGGACTGTCACTGTTTGACGCGCTGGCTATGATGCGACCCGATCTGAGCCATGAGGTGATCGCTGCCTATACGCATGAATTTCAACAAAGCTTTTTACGCTTCCACTCTGAGCCCGGTTTCAGCGAAGACCTCTATCCTGAGGCGCAGGCCACCTTGCGCCACTTGAAATCGCAGGGCTGGCTGATGGGCATGGCCACAGGGAATTCGCGCCGTGGCGTGACGCGTTGCCTGCATACGCATGACTGGCATGATCTGTTTGATGTGACCTTTTGCGCTGACGATAGCCATTCAAAACCGCATCCGCAAATGTTGCAGCTTAATCTGGAGGCCTTAGGCATTGCGCCTCACGAAGCGGTCATGGTCGGTGATGCCAGCCATGACATGAAGATGGCGCGTCAGGCCGGAGTCCATGCGATTGGCGTGTCGTGGGGCTTTCATACGGTTGATGAACTGCATCAGGCAGGCGCCCAAGATATTGTCCATAATTTTGAGGAATTGACGGCCAGACTGACCGCGCTGAGTTCTCAGTCCATCTCTCAACCCCTTTCCGTAAGTTCGTAAACTCATGACCTATAAGGCCAAGGCACCGACACAAAGACCCGATCAGGTTGGTTTTCGTCCCAAACGTTTCTGGAAAGAAACCCGCTTGAGTGACGCCGCAAACGGTATAGCCATCCTGCTGGACGGGCGACCGGTCAAGACACCCAAAGGCCATGCGCTGGTACTGCCGACACGCGTTCTGGCGCAGCAGGTGGAAGCGGAATGGGCGGCCGTGGGTGAGTATCTGGACTATGAAGCCATGCCCCTGACGCGGCTGGCCTTTGCCAGTGTCGATCGCATGGGAGAAACTCAGGATGCTATGATCGCAGAGGTGCTGCGCTATTGTGAAACCGATCTGGTCTGCTATCCATCCGCCTATCCGGAAGCGCTTAAGGCCCGCGAAGCGGCTGTCTGGGAGCCGATACTAAAATGGGCTGAGGCGGTCATGGGGCTGCGGTTTGTGCAGAACCTGACGCTTACCCACGTGCCTCAACCGCCGCAAACCTTGCAGACCATTCAGGCTCTGGTCATGGCGGCCACACCTTACGAACAGGCCGGGATCATGCTGGGGATTCCTCTGTTCGGCTCGGTTGTGCTGACGCTTGCGGTATGGCGCGGCCACTTAAGCGGCGAGGCGGCCTTTTTGGCGTCCCGTATTGGCGAAGATTTCCAGTCGGACATCTGGGGCCGCGACGAGGAAGCCGCCAACCGCGCCGCTGGCATAAAAGCGCAGGCGCAGGCCCTAGAGGTCTGGTTTCGCGGGCTGGTTTAAGTCCTGGCAAGAGCTTCCTTGCGGGCGGCGCGCTGATCAATCCAGACATACAGACCGACACCTATAACCACCAGAACGGTACCGGCTATGTCGGCTAAGCTGATCATCTGTTTGAGAAACAGGGCACTTAAGCCCAGCGTAAAGATGGGATTGATAAAGCTGATGATGGCATTGGCCTGAGATGAAATACGGCTGAGGGCGAAGTTGGTCAGGTAATTCGGCAGGACGGTGGCACCGATGGCCAGTCCGATACACAGATAAAACAAAGGGCGCGTCATATGGATGTCGCTGAGTTTGTGCGTCAGGAAAAACTGGCAAAAGGTCACAATGGCCGCCCCGCTCATCGCCCATGAAGTGAACAGGGAAGGGCCCATGCGCTTGATCAGGGGCTTGGCCAGCAAGAGATACAGGGCAAAGGCCAGAGATGAGGCCGTGCACCACAGGGCGCCTATGGCAATGGCGGAACCCTGCGCACGGAAGTCGTTAATGAACACCAGAGCCAGCCCGATATAGCTGATCACAAAGGCTGATACGGCCTTGAGGCGGAAAGGTTGCCGGAAAAACAGCGCGCCAAACAGGATGACGAACAGGGGATAGGTGAACAGGATCAGCCGTTCAAACTGAGGCGACAGGGTCGTAAGGCCTTCAAAATCGGTATAGCTGGCGACACCATATCCCAATGCGCCTACCAGCAGGGCGCGAAGATATAAAACCGGCTGCTGGTCGATGCGCGGCAGATTATAGATGTTCTGAGCGCGTCCACGAAAATAGGTTATCAGGCCTACCACAATGAAAAAAGGCGTCGCTAAGGCCAGCCGCAAGGCCATCAGAGATGAGGCATCGACATCATAATCGTAGGCCAGCTTGATCCAGATACCCTTGCCGGCAAACAAAAACGCGCCCAGCATAGCCAGAATATAGCCACCCCAAACGAATAACCATGGATTTTGTTTTGTCGTGGTTTCGGTGGACATGTTTAGGGCCTTAGAGCGGGCGCCTGTATGTCTTATGGGCGCCCCGTGAACGGGAATGGGCGCGATTTATGGAAT
>JBAWDM010000059.1:0-2554 GCA_049590735.1 Asticcacaulis sp.
CCTTGAGACAACAGGTTCGGCCGCGCCCCTTCGCCGGCATTGTGGCCGTCCTGATCGAAAATCGCCTCCTGATGGCGGGTCGGCTCCCAGATATAGGCGCCCCATCCATTCGGATAGCCATGTACCAGATCATTGATGTAGCGCTTACGGGATGAATATTCGGCGGCGAAAAAGCCGTGATCCGGATAGCGTTTGCTGAATTCCGTTAAGGTACGCTGCCAGTCGCCTTCCTTTGCCTGCTGGTAACAGGAAAAACCCGTGGCATCAAAACGCACGCCGCGTTCAAGCAGATTGTCCATCCAGTATTGCACAATCGGCCAATGCCGCCCCAGATGGTTATGCACGGCTGTCCTCGCTTTAGGCGACACATCACGCACACCCGCCAGACCGGCCTTTAGCAGGGTAGCGAAATTATCAAGGCTGCCGCCAACGGGCTGATGGCGATGATTGGCGTCGGTTTGCGGATTGCCGGTCGGCACCGGCATGGCAATGGCCCCGTCCGGCCATAGCATGCCAAAGGTTGTCTCATTGCCAATCAGCACCAGATCAGGTTCGGCACCGCCTTGTTTTAACGCCTTCATGCCATCGACCGTATGTTTGTGCACGGCGTCTACCAGATCGGAAAACGGCAGATTTGCCCAGGCGGCAGGCTTGTTCTGATGCTCCGGATCGGCCCAGGTGTCGCTGTAATGAAAGGTCAGGGACAGATGAAAACCCGCCGCCTTGATCCGGCGGCCAAAGGCAACGGATTGCTCTATGCCGCACCATTTTTTATCCGGTGCGCGTTTGGAATAACCGTTTTCAGGATCGACAAACACCCTGAGTTTCAGCGCGTTGAAACCTGCCCCTTTAAGTATGGCCAAAGGGTCTTTTTGCACGCCATTTTCAAAATAGGTGGCCCCGTCGGCTTCGTCCTGCGGCAGCCACGACACATCTGCCCCGATCAGATAGGGCCACGGACGACTGGCTGTTGATTTGGCTCTGGCCGCAGAGGGGATGGCATGGCTGAGGCCTAAAGCGCCTAAACCGGCACTCAGTGTTCGGCGATTGATAGGGCTCATTGTTTCACTCCGCTTAGATATGATCAATTTTGATTAAATATGACATATCTTGCGAGCTATGAGCAAGGTTTCTTCAATGAAGCTGCGTGCAAATCACCTGTATTTTATCCGCGTTCCTTGGTGCGCTGGAACGATACATCCGGGAAGCGCTCAGAGACATAGTTGATCTCCCAGCCGGACTTACCGAGGAACACCGGCGCGTCATCAATATCCGCGCCCATCTGCGCACGATATTTGCCGGCAAAATCCTCTATCTTGGCCGCATCCCCACCCAGCCAGCGCGCTTCGGCGTACGGGCTGGGCTCAAACATGCATTCCAGCCCATATTCATTGGCCAGACGGTCCGCCATGACTTCGAACTGCAACTGGCCAACAGCGCCGACGATAAAATCAGAGCCGATCGACGGGCGGAACAATTGCGTCACGCCTTCTTCGGCCAGCGATTCCAGCGCTTTTTTCAGGTGTTTGGCTTTGAGTGGGTCTTTGACTCGTACGCGTTGCAGGATTTCCGGCGCAAAGTTCGGCAACCCGGCAAACCGGATAGCGCCCGATTCCGACAGGCTGTCACCCACGCGCAGGACGCCGTGGTTAGGGATGCCGATCACATCGCCGCCAAAGGCGTCTTCGGCCAGTTCACGATCCGAAGCAAAGAACATGATCGGCGCATTGACCGACAACTGCTTGCCGGTGTTTTGCACCTTAAGTTTCATGCCGCGCGTGAACTTTCCGGAGGTGAGTTTCAGCATGGCGATCCGGTCGCGGTGGTTCGGGTCCATATTGGCCTGAACCTTGAAGACAAAGCCGGTCACTTCCTTGTCGGTCGGGTTGACCGTGGTATCGACACCGGCCTTAGAGGCCTTGACCACCTTCGGCGGCGGAGCGAAATTGCCAATCGCCGCCAGCAACTGATTAACGCCATAATGACGCAGCGCCGAGCCAAAAATAACCGGCGTCATGTGGCCTTCAAGAAAGCTTTCCGCGTCAAAGCTCTTGAAACCGCCCTCTAACAATTCGGCATTGTCCTTAAGTTCGCCCAGTTCATCGGTCGAAAGCCAGCCCTTCGCCACCGCCTCATCGACTGGCACGGGGCCGTCATGACCCTGATCGTATTCGGCGCCGGAGTCGCGCCTGGTAAAGGGATAAAACAGGCTGGTTTTCAGTTCGATCATGCCACGAAAACGGTTGCCCGACCCCGCGGGCCAGTAGAGCGGCGACGGATCCAGTTGCAGTTTTGCGGCCACCTCATCCAACAGCGCCAGTGAATCCTCGGCCTCACGGTCCATCTTATTGATAAAGGTGATGATCGGAATGTCGCGCAGGCGGCAGACCTCAAACAGTTTCAGGGTCTGCGGTTCTATGCCCTTGGCGGCATCCAGCACCATGACGGCGGCATCGGCGGCGGTCAGGGTGCGGTAGGTGTCTTCCGAAAAGTCCTCGTGGCCCGGCGTATCAAGCAGGTTGAACATCTTGCCATCGTGCTCGAAGGTCATCAC
>JBAWDM010000060.1:0-2024 GCA_049590735.1 Asticcacaulis sp.
TTCCAGCACCAACTTGCCTGTATGCACACCGGAATCCATATAAGCATGTGCCTGCGCCGCCTCATCAAAGGCAAACACCCTGTCCAGCACGGGCTTGATCCGGCCCGCCTCAATCAACGGCCAGACCCGTTTACGCACACAGGCCGTCAGACGCGCTTTTTCATCCGCCGATCTGGGCCGCAGCATAGAGCCCGTCACAATCGCCTGTTTGGCCATTATGCGCCGCAAATCCATCTCCACGACCGGCGACTTGCCAAAGCCGACCTGCACAAGGCGTCCGCCCATATTGAGGCAGGCCAGATTTTTGCCGTAAAAATCACCGGCAACAATGTCCAGCACGATATCCACGCCGCCTTGCGCCTTTACGACTTCGACAAAATCCGTCTCGTCACTGTCAATCACCAGATCCGCCCCAAGCCCCCGCGCAAAGGCGCATTTATAGGCACCGCGTGCCGTGGCGATCGCCCGCGCCCCAAAGGCCTTAGCCATCTGAATGGTCATGGCCCCTATGCCGGAATTGCCGCCATGCACCAGAACCGTCTCACCGGCCTTTAACGCGCCATGCTCCATCAGATTGGCATAGACCGTCAGAATATTTTCCGGCAGGGACGCCGCTTCGGCCAGTGACAATCCCTCAGGTATCGGCAAAAGATGCCGCACATCGACCGAACCAAACTCAGCATAGCCGCCACCATTGACCAGCGCGCAGACCCTATCCCCCACCTTCCAGCCGTGGTCTTCCCCCGCACAGTTCATCTCAGCTATGACGCCGGACACCTCAAGCCCCAATATGGGCGACGCCCCGTAAGGCGGTGGATAGATACCACGCCTTTGCAGAATGTCAGGGCGGTTCACGCCGGAAAAGCTGGTTCGAATCAGCACATGACCGGGTGCCACGGTCGGCGCAGGCAGATGATCTGTGCACAGATCGTCCGGTTTATCCCCTTTATTTCGTATTGAAATGACCTGCATAGTGAGTCGTTTTCCTTGATTTCTTCGCGTAAGAAGCGTTTTATCCCTGCCTATATTGCCCGTAAAACAGGTCATACGTCTATGGAAGATGAACCATCCTTAGCCTTTCGCAGCGCCACCCTTCTCAGTGGCCTGACCCGCGAAGACCTTGACCCCTACAGTGTTGAGGATTTGCAAACCCGTATTGCCGTCCTCGAAGACGAAATTACCCGCGCCAAAACCGCCATAGACCGCAAAAAAAACCGCCGCACCGATGCCGAAGCGCTTTTCTCATTTAAGGGGATTTAAAAGCTTTTCAGTCACATGTGCATTTAAATCGGGCGCACCTGTTGTGGCACAGGCGTTGCAGGGCGTCAGGTGTGACTTCCGCAACGAGACAGGCGATACCCACCTGCCGGTCGGAAGAAACCGACCCTAAGACTTGCGAAAGCAAGACACAGAATCCAGCATAAGGCTTACAGATGTCCGACAACACCCTGCCCACCCAGAATGCCCGTGTCAGCATCGTTCGCGATTTCGCGTCCTCGGAACTTTTTGACCGTACTTTCAAGGAAGGCATGGCGCTCGTAGAAGAAACCGCCGCCTATCTGGATGGTGACGGCCGCCGTGATTCTCGCCTTTTGCCCCGCGAAGATGCGCTGCTTTATGCCGGCGAAAGCATGCGCCTGACCACGCGCCTGATGCAGATTGCCTCATGGCTTCTGGTACAGCGCGCCGTCCGCGAAGGCGACATGCCCGCACAGGATGCCTGTGACGAAAAATACCGCATCGCCCCCCTGAAGGGGGATGCCGGTGAAACACCGCCCGCCCTGCCCGGCGGTCTTTTGAACCTGCTGGATCGTTCCAACCGCCTGTATGAGCGCATTTCGCATATGGATAAGCGCATGTTTATCGACACCGAAAGCGAAGCGCCTGCCGCCAATGTCATCATGAGCCAGATGGCCATGCTGCAGAACGCCTTTGGTGCTGAGCCGTAAAATCCGCTCACGACCGAATGCACATCAGGCCTGCAGGATTATCTACGTCCTGCAGGCTTTTTTTGTGCTATATGG
>JBAWDM010000061.1:0-1840 GCA_049590735.1 Asticcacaulis sp.
CAATACCCCCCACACAGACAATAAGGCCTATATTTGGCAAAGTTTATGGCTGATTTCAACCGCAGTCTTATAAACTTATATTACACACCGGCTGTACGGCGTGCGTGATCGATATAGGCTTCTCTTAAGGACTGGCTGACCGGCCCCGGCTTACCGCTACCAATATCCGCATGATCAATGGCAACAACCGGCATAATCAGGCTGGTCGCCGCCGTTATAAACACCTCTGAGGCTGCCTTCGCCTCTGCCAGAGTGAAAGCCTCTTCGCGTAGTTCATAACCATGCGCCGCCATAAGCGGCAGCAGGTTCAGACGTGTCACCCCCGGCAAAATGTTGGCGCTCAGGGGCCGTGTTTTGATAAGCCCATCTCTGGTCACCATATAGACATTGGTCGATCCGCCTTCGGTGACAAAGCCGTCCGCATCAACAAAAATGACCTCAGATGCGCCCTGCTCTTTTGCCGCCTGTTTGGCCAGCACGTTCGGCAGTAAACCAACCGTCTTGATGTCACAACGCCCCCAGCGATTATCCGGCGCGCTCATGGCCTTGATGCCTTGCGCCGCTTTTTGAGCCGCAGCTTCGCGGTCGACTGGCTTGGCGGTGATAACGATGGCGGGGGTGACGCCTTGCGGAAAAACGTGATCGCGCGGGGCCACGCCACGACTGATTTGCAGATAGACCATGCCTTCGCGCAGACGATTGCGCCGGATGACCTCATTCAGCACCACCAACAAGGCCTGACGCCGCAGGGGCATGGCTATGGATAATTCACCGAGGCTGCGTTCCAGCCGGTTCAGATGCCCCTCCTGATCCGCCAGACGGCCGTCAAAAACTGACCACACCTCATAGACGGCATCGGCGAACTGATAGCCGCGATCCTCGACCGAAACACGGGCCTCACTTAAGGCTTGATAGACGCCGTTCACATAGGCGATTCGGGGCATGCAAAGTCTCCTTGTACCGGCCCCTGAATGCCACCTGTCCGCCCCTCAGGCAAGCCGATTTACTCTTCGTCTTCTGGCCGGATATGCGCCAGCCCCAGTGATTTCAGCTTACGGTGCAGGGCCGAGCGTTCCATGCCGATAAAATTGGCCGTGCGGGAAATATTACCGCCAAAACGCACAATTTGCGACGACAGATATTCTCGCTCAAAGACTTCACGGGCATCACGCAGAGGCAAGGCAATGATACGTTCAGGACGAATGGCGCCCGCCGTGGCCGACTCGACCACTTCGGATGGCAGCATATGTGAAGTGATCGGCTCGTCCGGATGCCCTGAAGCCAGAATGAGCAAGCGTTCAATATTGTTACGCAACTGGCGCACATTGCCCGGCCATTCATGCACCTGCAGGGTCGCCATAGCGTCTTCGCTTAGGATGCGGCGGGGCAGGCCCTGCGCCGTGGCGATACGTTCAATGAAATACTGCACCAGTTCGGCAATGTCGCCGCGCCGCTCACTGAGGCCCGGCACGCGCACCGGCACGACATTCAGGCGGTGGAACAGGTCTTCGCGGAACCGTCCAGCGGTAATTTCAGAGGCAATATCCTTGGAGGTCGAGGAAATGACCCGCACATCGACCTGCACGTCCTGCGCACCGCCCACACGTACAAACCGTTGCTCCACCAGAACCCTGAGAATGCGGTTTTGCGATTCCGGCGGCATGTCGGCGACTTCATCGAGAAACAAAGTGCCGCCATGCGCGCGTTCAAATACGCCGATTTTGCGCGGACGGCCGCTTTCGCCCTCTTCGCCGAACAGCTCAACATCCAGCCGCTCCGGCGTCATGCCCGCTGCCGAAATGGGGACGAACTCACATTTTGCGCGCGGACTGACCTCGTG
>JBAWDM010000062.1:0-13051 GCA_049590735.1 Asticcacaulis sp.
CTCCTCCCCTGTGAAACGGTGGAGGTGTCATCCCAAGCCCTTGGGCGAAGGGGATGACGGAGGGGGCATGTGCCACCTCTGTTTGGCCCCCTCCGGCGAGACAGGCTCGCCACCTCCCCCGTTGCACAGGGGAGGAGAAAGGTTGAAATGACCAAAAAAGTCTTCATCGACGGCGAGGCCGGTACGACAGGTCTGCAAATCCGTGAGCGGCTTGAGACGCGCACAGACATAGAGCTGATCCGTCTGCCGGATGCTCTGCGTAAGGATGCCGCAGCCCGCAAGGACGCGCTCAACAGCGCCGATGCCGTCATCCTGTGTCTGCCGGATGAGGCGGCGCGCGAAGCCGTCAGCCTGATTGAAAATCCGGAGGTCTGCGTCATTGATGCGTCGACGGCTTATCGGACGGACGAAGCCTGGACGTACGGGTTTCCGGAAATGAGCGACGAACAACGTGGACTGATTGCGGCGTCTAAGCGGATCAGCAATCCCGGCTGTCATGCCACGGGGGTCATCGCGCTGACGCGGCCTTTGGTCGAATCGGGCATCATCCCGTCTTATTTTCCGATCAGCGCATCGTCCCTGTCGGGCTATACGGGCGGTGGCAAGGCCATGATTGCGGAATTTGAATCGACGCCGGATAAGGGGCAGGGTCATGAACGTGTCTATGCCACGGGTCTGGCGCATAAGCATATTCCGGAAATGACCCTGTATTCCGGTCTGGAATCGCCACCGATCTTTTCGCCGACCGTTGCCAATTTTCCGCAAGGGCTGATTGTTGAGGTGCCCCTGCATCTGTGGGCCCTGCCGGATGAGCCCGATATCGACACAGTGCGTAATATGCTGATGGCGCATTATGCCGGCGAACGCTTTGTGCGGGTGGCATCGCATGAGGAAAGCGAAGCGGCCGGTGCCGTCAATGGCGCTTTATTGGCGGGAACCAACCAGCTATTGATACATGTATTTGGTCATCCGGACATGCAGACGGCCAATCTGGTGGCTGTGTTTGATAATCTGGGTAAGGGGGCGTCCGGCGCGGCTGTACAAAACCTCAATCTGGTATTAGGGGTGGATGAAGGCTTAGGACTTGTCTGAAGGCTTGGGTCTTGTCTGAAGGCTGGGGTCTTTAAAGCCGTCAACGTGATTTTGCCGCAAATACACGCTATTGATAAGGTTTTAGAGCCTGTTTCGATAGTTATAGGGATATGAGATGAGTTTACTGACCGGGACGGCCATCTATTTGCTGATTTGGTGGATAACGTTTTTCGCTGTCCTGCCTATGGGCAATCGCACACCGACTGAAATGGGTGATGTAACGGTCAAAGGCCATGATACAGGCGCACCTGTTACGCATAATATCTGGAAGAAGGTGCGCCTCAATACATTGATTGCCTTAGGTATATGGATAATTGTCGCCATCTGTCTGAATTTTGTGCATATACCCTTGCCGACTATCCCGTCTTCCTGAAGTTCGGGCTTCCTGACATCCGGGCCGGAGTGCGGGCCATATATCTGCCTCACTATTTTTGAGCCATGCTCTTCACACCGGAAAGCTAGTCCTGTAGGGGACGCTGACCCCTTAATTTATATGGATTCGACCCCATGCGCCTGTCGCGCTTTTCCATGCCCCTGCTCAAAGAAAATCCTGCTGAGGCTCAGATTGTCTCGCACCGTCTGATGTTGCGTACCGGCATGATCCGTCAGGAAGGCGCGGGCATCTATGCTTGGCTCCCGCTGGGCCTGAAGGTGTTGAAAAAGATAGAGAAAATCGTCGAAGAAGAAATGGCGCGGGCAGGGGCCATTCAGCTATTGATGCCGACCCTCCAACTGGCGGATCTGTGGCGTGAATCCGGCCGTTACGAAGATTATGGTCAGGAAATGCTGCGCATTAAGGATCGTCATGAGCGCGACATGCTGTACGGCCCGACCAATGAGGAAATGATCACCGAGATTTTCCGCGGTACGGTGCGTTCCTATAAGGATTTGCCGCTCAATCTGTTTCATATCCAGTGGAAGTTCCGCGATGAGCTGCGTCCGCGCTTTGGGGTCATGCGTGGCCGCGAATTCCTGATGAAGGACGGCTATTCGTTTGATGTGAGTGAAGCGGCAGCCCGCAAAGCCTATAATCGCATGTTCACGGCCTATCTGAACCTGTTCTCGCGCATGGGCCTTAAGGCTGTGCCGATGCGCGCCGATACCGGCCCCATTGGCGGCGACCTCAGCCACGAATTCATCATTCTGGCCGATACAGGTGAAAGCGCTGTGTTCTGCCACAAGGATCTGGTGGATATGCCAGCACCCGGTCACGATGTCGACTGGGACAATCTGGAAGACATATTCAATGCCAGAACGGCGCTTTATGCGGCGACTGAGGACATGCACGATGAGGCCGAATTTGCGAAAGTGCCGGCTGACAAGCAGGTATCCGCACGCGGCATCGAGGTCGGGCATATCTTCTATTTTGGCGAGAAATACTCCAAACCGATGAAGGCCATGGTCAACACGCCGACGGGTGATGTCAATGTCCATATGGGCTCTTATGGCGTAGGCGTATCACGTTTGCTGGGCGCCATTATCGAGGCCAGCCATGACGGATCCGGCATTATCTGGCCGGAAAGTGTCGCGCCCTTTGATGTCGCCATCATCAATCTGCGTCAGGGCGATGCCGCCTGCGATGCGGCCTGTGAAAAAGCCTATAAGACGTTGACTGAGGCGGGCCGTGACGTGCTGTATCATGACGAAGATGAGCGCGCCGGTGCCAAATTTGCCGCCATGGACCTGATTGGCATACCCTGGCAGTTGATTATCGGCCCTAAGGGTTTGGCCGATGGCAATGTCGAGCTGAAACAACGCGCGACAGGCGAGCGCAACACCGCTAAGTTTGAAGACGTTCTCACGCAACTGACGAAGGCGTAATATCATGGGATCCTTGTGGTCGCTGTTTAACTTCAGGCGCTGGGAATTTGATCTAGCCATGAAGTATCTGCGCACGCGGCGCAAGGATGGCGGCATTGCCGTAATCGCCATTATCTCCTTTGTGGGCATTATGCTGGCGGTCACGGCGCTCATCAGTGTTTTGTCGATCATGAACGGCTTTCGCGATGAACTGATGTCTCGCGTTCTGGCCTTTAGCGGCCATGCCTATGTCTCCGGCCCGGCGATCAATGATTTTGCCCACCGCGATGAGATGCTAAAACGTCTGCGGGCCGTTCCCGGTGTTATAGAGGCGACACCCTATCTGGACTCGCCGGGACTGATCCAGAATGCACACGGCGATACGGGTCTGGCCTATATGCGCGGTGTGGTGCCGGATGCACTGAAACACACCAAGATTATTGATGACAATATCCTGCCCGGCGGGTCTATGGATCAGTTTGGCGTAGGCGATTATGGCGGCGATGTGATCCTTGTGGGCAACGGTGTAGCCCAGACGCTGGGACTGATCGCCGGTGATCAGGTGACATTGGTATCCCCCGGCGGGGCCACCGCCTTTGGGGCCACGCCGCGCCGAAAGGTCTATACGGTTGGCGGCATTTTCAAAAGCGGCGTCAGCGATATTGATAAGGCCTTCATCTATATTCCCCTGCAACAGGGCCAGCTCTTTTTTGATCGCGAAGATGAATGGGATACAGTCGAGATCAAGGTCAAAAAGCCTTATGACATAGATGCTTACCGTCCGGCCATTGTGGCAGCCGCAGGCTATGGGGCCTTTATTACAGACTGGAAAGAGCAAAATTCATCCCTGTGGGGCGCGCTTAAGGTGGAGCGCACGGCCATGCGGTTTATCCTGTTTTTTATCGTCATCATCGCCACGCTTAATATTATTTCCGGCATTGTCATGCTGGTGAAAAATAAGACCCGCGATATCGCCATACTGCGTACTATGGGGGCGGATCGGGCATCGATTTCGCGCGTGTTTTTTATGGCCGGTACGATTATCGGGGCTTCGGGCACAGCGACCGGCCTGCTTTTGGGCGTGCTTTTTTGTACCTTCATCAAGCAGATACAGCATTTTCTGGAATGGATTTTCCATACGACCCTGTTTCCGGCCGATGTCTATTATCTGGATGCCATACCGGCCAAGATGGAGCCTTCAGAAGTCGCCTTTGTGGTGATCGCCTCCTTGCTGGCGGCCTGTATCTCGACCTTCTTCCCGGCCTTATGGGCATCCAAATTAGAACCCGTCGAGGCCTTGCGCTATGAATAGCTGTGTATTGTCGCTCAAAGGCCTGAGCCGGGATTATGATGTCGGCGGCGGCCGCAAACTGACCGTGCTCAAGAGTATCGATCTCGAGGTCATGTCGGGCGAACTGGTAGGCCTTGTCGGGCCTTCGGGGTCAGGTAAATCGTCCTTGCTGCATGCGGCGGGCTTGCTTGAGGCGGCCCCCAACACAAGCCTGATCATTGACGGCGAAGAGTTAGCCGGTGCCGATGATCACCAGCGCACACGGGCGCGGTTGCGGAAAATCGGCTTTGTGTATCAGTTCCACCATCTCCTGCCGGAATATACGGCGATGGGCAATGTGACCTTGCCACAAAGGATTCTTGGCCGTTCCGCTAAGGAGTCCGAGGTGAGGGCGCGTGAATTATTGACGGCACTGGGGCTGGCTGAGCGTCTGGATCACCTGCCGGCGCAATTGTCGGGTGGTGAGCAGCAGCGTGTGGCTGTGGCGCGTGCCCTGGCTAATCAACCGCGTCTGCTACTGGCTGACGAGCCGACGGGCAATCTGGATCCGACGACCTCCCAGCAGGTGTTTGAGGCCATGAAACGCATCGTGAAGGCGCAAGGGGTCGGCGCGGTGATCGCCACGCACAATTTCGAGCTGGCGCAGCATATGGATCGTGTTGTTAAGCTGGTCGACGGGCATCTTGTGCCTTTTGATACCGCTTTATCTGCTTAAAAATATATTTTTATCAACAGCTTGTCATTTTCTTTCCCCATGTGAACAGATTTTGGCTTGCGTGTGGAACAAAAGCAGAATATAGAACAAATACAGAATATAGAACATTAAGTGAACGTGTGTTAAGTCGGACTAGGAGTGTGGAAAAATGGTCAGCGCCCTGCATAATCTATTGTCATTTGTGGCCGTTACGGGTTTTGTTTTCCTGATGTGCCACGTGGTGTCATTGGCGGCCTGAGCCGCATAAAACCCGACAGGAATAGACGATGAGTGACGTAAATCAGGCCTTTGTTCATTTACGCGTCAAGTCGGCCTATTCCTTGCTGGAAGGCGCCATCAAGGCCTATGATATTGGCAAGATGGCGCAAGGGTTGGATATGCCGGCCGTCGGTATTGCTGATCGCTGTAATTTGTACGGCGCGCTGGAATTTTCTCAGGCCTGTAAGGAGACTGGAGTTCAGCCCATTATTGGCTGCGCCTTGCCGGTGCGGGGTATTGGCGGCGTCCCGTCAGAGCGGTGGGGAAAGATTCCGACCCTGGTTTTGCTGGCACAAAGTGAGCAGGGCTGGCTTAATCTGACCAGGCTGTCGTCAATCGCTTACGTAGAGGCCGATGCGGCCGATGAGCCGCACGTGACCTGGACACAGATTTCAAGTCACAATGAGGGCCTGATTCTTTTATCAGGTGGCTTTGACGGACCGGTGGATGTGTTGTTCCGGCAAAACCGCGCCGATGAGGGGATGGCTGCGCTTCGGGACATGCAGGCCGTTTTTGCCGACCGTTTCTACATCGAATTACAGCGTCACGACGGCAGTCCGCAAGGGGGCATAAGGGGTGGCAATACCGAAGCGGCGCTGGTGGAATTTGCCTATGCCCATGATGTGCCGCTTGTGGCGACCAATGATGTGCAATTTGCGCAACGCGAGCTTTTTTCCGCGCATGAAGCTTTATTATGCATCTCAGACGGGGCCTATATGGGGCAGGAAGACCGTCGCAAGGTCACATGCGAGCATTGGTTTAAGCCTGCACCCCTTATGCGTGAGTTGTTTTCAGACCTGCCAGAGGCGTGTGACAATACGCTGGAAATTGCTCGCCGATGCGCTTTTCTGGTTAGTAAACGCGACCCTATCCTGCCGCGTTTTGATACCGGTGCCGGGCGCGATGAAAACGAAGAACTGGCCTTTCAGGCGCGTGAAGGCCTGAAAATGCGCCTCAGTCAGGTTAAGCTGGCTGTGCCGCAAGAGGATTACTGGGCCCGTCTGGATCGTGAGCTGGGCGTCATCCAGAATATGGGATTTCCGGGTTACTTTCTGATCGTTGCCGATTTTATCAAATGGGCCAAACAAAATGGCGTACCGGTTGGGCCGGGGCGTGGATCGGGCGCCGGATCTCTGGTGGCATGGGCCTTGACCATTACGGATCTCGATCCCTTGCGTTTTGGTTTGTTGTTTGAACGATTTTTGAATCCTGAACGCGTGTCCATGCCCGACTTCGATATCGACTTCTGTCAGGAACGGCGTGGCGAAGTGATTTCCTATGTTCAGCAAAAATATGGCCGTGACCGTGTGGCCCAGATTATCACCTTCGGTACCTTACAGGCGCGGGCGGTGCTGCGCGATGTCGGGCGCGTTATGCAACTGCCCCTGGGTCAGGTGGATCGCTTATCGAAAATGGTGCCTAACAATCCGGCGCACCCGACCACTCTGGCGCAGGCCATTGAGATTGAGCCGCGTCTGAAACAGGCGCGCGACGAAGAAGATGCGGTTAAGCGGCTGCTGGATACGGCGCTGAAACTTGAAGGCCTTTATCGTAACGCCTCTACCCATGCCGCAGGCATTGTGATTGGTGACCGGCCTTTAACGGAACTGGTGCCGCTGTACCGCGATCCGAGATCCGATATTCCGGCAACGCAGTTTAACATGAAATGGGTCGAAAGCGCCGGTCTGGTCAAATTCGACTTTCTGGGCCTGAAAACCCTGACTGTGCTTGACCGGGCCATGAAGTATTTACGAAAACGCGGTGTGGAGATTAATTTCAGCACCCTGCCACTGGATGATACGCCTACCTATGAATTACTGGCATCCGGCCAGTCGATCGGTGTCTTCCAGCTGGAAAGTCAGGGTATGCGGGACACCTTGCGCAAGATGCGCTGCGGCTCTTTGGAGGAAATTACCGCCCTGATTTCGCTGTATCGTCCGGGACCGATGGATAATATCGACACCTATGTTGACCGTAAATTCGGACGGCTTGAGATTGATATGCTGCACCCCAGTCTGGAGCCGGTTCTTAAGGAAACCTATGGGGTTATCATCTATCAGGAACAGGTGATGCAGATTGCGCAGGTTTTGTCGGGGTACAGCCTGGGCGAAGCCGATCTTTTGCGTCGCGCCATGGGTAAAAAGAAGAAAGAGGAAATGGACTTGCAAAAAGCAAGGTTTATTTCCGGCGCTTCAGAAAAAGGCGTGCCTGAAAAGCAATCCGATTCCATTTTTGAGCTGGTCAATAAGTTTGCGGGCTATGGATTCAATAAATCCCACGCGGCGGCCTATGCCTTTATTTCCTATCAAACCGGTTATTTGAAAGCCAATCATCCCGTTGAATTCTTTGCTGCCACGCTCAGTCTCGATATTACCAATACGGATAAGCTGGCTGTGTTTTATCAGGATGCGCGGCGTTTTAACGTGGCGATTCGTCCGCCCGATATTAACCGCTCGAAGGCTGATTTTGACGTAGAAGACGGCGAGGTTTTGTACGCCTTAGGTGCGATCCGCAATGTGGGCTTTGAGGCCATGCTGAGTGTGGTGCAGGCCCGTGAAGAGGGGGGTAAGTTCACCGATTTGTTTGATTTTCTCGAACGCATTGATCCTAAGGCTGTGAATAAGCGCGCTTTGGAAAATCTGGCCAAGGCGGGGGCTTTTGATTCTATACATCCGCATCGCGCGCAAATCGTAGCCGCTGCTGACATTCTGATGGCCTATGCGCAAAGCATGGCAGCGGATCGGGCGGCGTCTCAGGTCAGCCTGTTTGGTTCCAATGAATCCTCGCGGCCCAGATTGCCGAACGTACCGGTTGTTTCCGGGCCGGCGCGTCTGGATGAAGAACTGGCGGCCATTGGTTTTTATCTGTCAGGCCATCCGCTTCAGGACATGGTGGATGTCTTTAAGCGCCGCCGTATCACCCTTTATGCCGAAGCCATGGCGCTGGCCGGTGAGGGGCAGGAGGCGTTTCGCATGGCAGGGGTGGTTCGCCGCAAACAGGAACGCGCTGCGCAAGGATCGGGTGAGAAGTTTGCCTTTGTGACCTTGTCTGATCCGACGGGGGAATATGAGGTTTTATTCCCGCCGGAATCCTTGCGTAAATATCGTGATTATCTCGAGGTAGGGGCGTCAATTGTCCTGAAAGTTCGCAGTAAGGGCCGCGATGGTGAGGTGCGCTTTTTTGGCGATGAGGCCGGTCCCATGTCCGACATGCTGAAAACCGATGATCTGGGCTTAAAGGTGCATATTTCGCCGCAGATTATTGATCTTGCGGCTTTGCGGGCGCGATTGGATGAGGCACGCGCAGACAAGGGCGGGACGGTGAGTTTGTTAAGTGATCTGGGTGGTGAAGGCGAAATTGAATTCAGATTGCCGCAACAATACAGGCTGGATGCGCATTTGCGGGGCGCACTAAAGCTTATGCCCGGAGTCTTATATTATGAAGAGGTTTAAGCCGTGTTTTTCATATTCACCAGACTGAGGGGTGAAAGCGGCTATTTTTATAGCTTCTAAGACTTGATTTTTTTTGAAATTGTGAATAGGTGCGCATCATCTCACACGCAGATGTGCGCCATATCTCTCAGGGGCGGTCTTTTATCAGACGGCTTTTGAAATTTACAGCGTTCCGAGGTTGAAGCGGGCATGGGCCCGACCAGACTTTTCTATCTGCGGCGGATTATCGGAAGAAGGAATAAATCTTATGGCTATGCCAGAAATCTCTATGCGTCTGCTGCTCGAAGCCGGTGCGCACTTTGGTCACCAGACACACCGCTGGAACCCCAAGATGGAACGCTACCTGTTCGGTTCGCGCTCTAACATCCACATTATCGACCTGTCGCAATCCCTGCCCCTGTTCCATCAGGCCCTGTTGAAGGTGCGTGAAGTGGCAGCTGCCGGTGGCCGTGTTCTGTTTGTCGGCACCAAGCGTCAGGCGCAAGGCCCCGTTGCCGTTGCCGCCAAGCGTTCGGCGCAATATTATGTCAATCACCGCTGGCTCGGCGGTACGCTGACCAACTGGCGCACCATTTCCGGTTCGATCGCGCGTTTGCGTGAGCTGGAAGGCGTGCTGGACAATAACCCGGCTGGCCGTTCCAAGAAAGAGTTGCTGACTCTGACGCGTGAGCGCGAAAAGCTGGAACTGTCGCTGGGTGGCATTAAATACATGGGTGGCATTACCGACCTGATGTTCGTCATTGACACTAACAAAGAAGGCATTGCCATTCAGGAAGCGCGTAAGCTCAATATTCCTGTGATTGCGATCCTTGACTCCAATTCCGATCCGGACGGCATCACCTATCCGGTTCCCGGCAATGACGATGCCGCGCGCGCCTTGCAACTGTATTGCGACCTGATCGCCGATTCGGTTCTGGACGGTCTGGCCGCGGGTCAGGTGGCTTCGGGCCGTGATCTGGGCGCCTCAATTGATCCGGTTGAGCCGGCGCTTGCGGCGGATGAACCTGCCGCAGAGGTTTCTGCCGCTGACGCTTCAACTGAGGCCTGAGCCATACAGGTCAGGGTCTCAACGCCCTGACGAATGAGACGATCAACAGCTTAAGGCCGCCATTTATTTTGGATGGGCTTTAAGCTGTTACGCAATTGACATAGATCGCTGGTCAATATGGCTGGCGAAACCTGAAACATTAAATCTGGAGGATTTCATGACTGAAATCACAGCATCCCTGGTAAAGGAACTGCGCGAAAAATCGGGCGTAGGCATGATGGACTGCAAGAAGGCGCTGACCGAAAATGGTGGCGACATCGAAGCCTCCCTGGACTGGCTGCGCGCTAAGGGCCTGTCCAAGGCCGCCAAGAAGGCGGATCGCGTCGCCGCCGAAGGTCTTGTGGTCATCGCCAGCCAGGTCGAAGGCAAGGGCATGACGGCTGCGGCCGTCGAAGTGAACGCAGAAACAGACTTTGTGGCCCGTAACGACCTGTTCCAGACTGTTGTGCGCAAGGCCGGTCAGGCCGCCCTCAGCAGCAACACGGTTGAAGAGGTTGCCGAAGCGGTTTCGGCGGATCTGACCAATCTGATCGCCACGATCGGTGAGAACATGGTCGCGCGTCGCTTTGCTAAACACACTGTCTCCGAAGGCGTTGTGGCGACCTATATTCACAATGCCGTTGCCCCTGATCTGGGCCGTATCGCGGTTTTGGTGGCCATTGAATCCGCCGGTGATCCAGATACGCTGAAGGATGTCGGCCGCAAGGTTGCGATGCATATCGCCGCCACCCAGCCTTTGTCTTTGAATGTGGAAGACCTGAATCAGGAGCATGTTGAGCACGAAAAGGCTATCCTGACCGAGCAGGCCAAGGAATCCGGCAAGCCGCTTCAGGTCATCGAAAAGATGATCGAAGGCCGCATTCGTAAATTCTACGAAGAAGTTGTTCTGCATAAGCAGGCTTTTGTGATGAACCCGGATCAAACGGTTGAGCAACTGATCGAAGATACGGCCAAGACATTGGGCACGCCCGTTAAGATCGTGGCGTTCAGCCGTCTGGCTCTGGGCGAAGGTGTCGAAAAGAAGGATGACGATTTCGCAGCCGAAGTCGCCTCGATGACCGGCGGCGTCTAAGCTTCCTATCTGTTGAAATGGTTTTACGGGCGCGACATTTGACATGTCTGCGCCCGTTTGACTATCCAAGGCGGCCTGAAAGCGCTAAGTCTCTCATCTGATCCCTGACTGATTCACCGGAGCCATACTCATGACCCATCCATCGCCGGAAACTTCGGAGCCGCTGGCCTATAAGCGCATTTTGCTTAAGGTTTCGGGCGAAGTGCTGATGGGCGATCAGGGGTTTGGCATCGACATGAAGACGGTGCAGGCCGTTGCCGAAGAAGTGGCGGCGGTGGCGGCCCTTGGGGTCGAGCTATGTCTGGTCATTGGCGGTGGGAATATTTTCCGTGGTTTGTCAAAGGCCGCCGTGGGCATGGAGCGTTCCAGCGCCGACTATATGGGCATGCTGGCGACAGTCATGAACGCATTGGCTATGCAAAATGCACTTGAAAAACAAGGGGTTGATACGCGGGTTCAGTCGGCTATTCAAATGAATGCCGTGTGTGAGCCCTTTGTGCGCAGGCGCGCCATTCGCCATCTTGAAAAAGGCCGCGTGGTCATTTTTGCTGCTGGAACGGGCGCCCCTTATTTTACCACGGATACGGCTGCCGCCCTGCGTGCCGCAGAAATGAATTGCGATGCCCTGTTCAAGGGAACGTCAGTGGACGGCGTTTATACGGCAGATCCCAAAAAGGATAAAACAGCCGAGCGTTATGAAAACCTGACCCATCTTGAGGTCTTATCGCGCGATCTTAAGGTGATGGACGCATCGGCGGTGTCTTTGATGCGTGAAAATGAAATTCCGATCGTTGTCTTTTCGATCCGTACACCCGGCGCCCTGAATGAGGTCATTCATGGTCGCGGCACCTATACAGTTATTCAATAAGCAGAGAGGCAATCTCATGGCAAAGCCTGAACTTAATACGTACAAAGACCGCATGGATAAGGCGGTTCTGGCCCTGAAGGACGATTTCAGCGGTCTGCGCACGGGACGGGCCTCTGCCTCCCTGCTGGATCAGGTCGTTGTCGACGCCTATGGTTCGACCATGAGCATCATATCCTGCGCGGCCATCAGCGTGCCGGAGCCGCGCATGATCAGCGTCAATGTCTGGGATAAGGGCCTGGTGACGGCAGTTGAAAAGGCCATTCGCAATTCCGGTCTGGGTTTAAACCCGATCACGGATGGCAATGTTCTGCGTGTGCCCATTCCGGCTCTGACGGAAGAGCGTCGCAAAGAGCTGGTGAAAATTGCCGGTAAATATACAGAAACTCAGCGTGTTGCCGTCAGAAACGTTCGCCGCGAAGCTATGGATGATCTGAAAAAGGCTGAAAAAGCGTCTGAAATCAGTGAAGACGAAGAGAAGAAGGCGGGTACAGAGATACAGGGCTTTACCGATGCGGCTATCAAACGTATCGATGAGCTGTTGAAGGCCAAAGAAGCCGAGATCATGCAGGTCTAGGACGACCCGCCGTTTTTGAAAGTCGCGTTTATGCGTTCTGGCCCTACGGATGACCTTGTCTCTACCCCATGCGAGGAAAAAGCCTCGCATGGCGAAGGCTCAGGCGTGTCTGACGGGGCGTTTCATGTCGCCATCATCATGGATGGCAACGGGCGTTGGGCTAAGGCACGTCAGCAAATTCGGACTGTGGGGCATAAGGCCGGGGTTGATGCCCTGAAACGGACGATTACGGCGGCGGCAGATCTGGGCATTACCCATTTGACGGTTTTTGCCTTTTCAACAGAAAACTGGCGCAGGCCGGAATCTGAGGTCAATGATCTGATGGGGCTTTTACGTGCCTTCATTAAGTCCGATCTGGAACGTTTGCGCAAAGAAGGCGTCTGTGTGCGCATTGTCGGTCAGGAAGCCGGGCTGCCGCGTGACATAGTTGATATGGTCAGAGATACTCATGAAAAAACAAAGGATAATTCGCGTTTTTTCCTACAGGTCGCGCTGAATTACGGGGCTCAGGCTGATATTGTCGAGGCGGTAAAGACTATAGCGGCGCAGATTCAAAGCGGTGACATGACGCCGGATGAGATTACGCCGGACTCGTTTGGCGGGTATTTGTCGACGCGGGGCTTGCCGCCGCTTGATCTGTTGATCCGCACCAGTGGTGAAAACCGCTTGTCGAACTTCCTGTTGTGGGAAGCGGCCTATACGGAATTCGTTTTTCAGGACATTCTCTGGCCGGACTATGGCCGTCAACCCCTAGAGGCGGCGCTTGAGGTTTTTGCCGGTCGCAACCGCCGCTTTGGCGGTGTGGAAGCAGGGCATGACACGTCAGGTTTCTAAAGAAAATACCAAAAGCAAAGGACGGGAACTGGCAATACGCATTGTAT
>JBAWDM010000063.1:0-4109 GCA_049590735.1 Asticcacaulis sp.
AGCGAAATCCGGCTGAAAAATATGGGCGTGACGCCGGGTGAGCGTGCCAATCTCAAGACTATCGGCGATATATTGCCGGTCGATCCCGCCGCCATGACCGCCTTGCGAAAGCTGATTGGCCGGCCGTTTGTCTATCTGGCGGCCAGCACCCATGCCGGCGAAGAAGCCCTGATCACCAAGGCCCTAGAGCCTGCGCTTTGGGGCGGGGATGTGCTGATCCTGGCACCGCGACACCCCGCGCGGGCCGATGAGATCAGGCTGGATATTGAAGCACTGGGCCTGCAGGTGGCGCAACGCTCGAAAGCCGAGAAAATCACCAGCAAAACCCATGTTTATCTGGCCGATACCTTAGGCGAACTGGGCCTGTTTTTCAGCCGCGCCAATATCATCATTATGGGCGGCAGCTTTGTCGAACATATTGGCGGTCACAACCCCTTAGAGGCGGCGCGCTTCGGCAAATGCGTCATTACAGGGCCGGACACAACCAATTGGGGCAGCATCTATTCGGAACTCCTGCATGAAGATGCCGCCTTTCGCGTGCGCGGGCCTTCTGAACTGGGATTCCTGCTCAGCCAGTTGCGTCAGAACCCCGCCATGGTTAAGGCCGCCGATCGCAAGGCGCTGGATGTCAGCCGCCGCGATGCCAAAACCCTAGATAAGGTGTGGGCCGCTCTGGAGCCTCTCCTGCCCCCTGATGCGTCATGAAACTGAAAACGCCCCCTTGGTGGTATGAAAAAAATGCCAGAGGCGCGCCCTGGTGGCGGCCCGTTTTGTGGCCTTTGTCGCTTGTCTGGCAAGTGGTCAATGCCATTAAACGCGCACGGGCCAAACCCTATCGTTCACACCTGTTTGTCATCAGTGTCGGCAATCTGACGCTTGGCGGATCGGGTAAGACCCCCATTACCGCCGAGATACTCAGTCTGTTGTCGCCTATGGCCGCGGGCCTGTCCAAGGGTTATGGCGGGCGTCTGACCGGCCCTGTCAAGGTTGATTCAAACCGGCACACCAGCGCCGATGTGGGCGATGAGGCCCTGATGCTGGGTCGTGACCAGACCTTTGTCGTCTCTGCTGATCGCGCCGCCGGTTTGCGTTTGATTGAAACAACCGGCCCGGAGATTATCGTGGTCGATGATGCCCATCAAAACCTCAAAATCGCCAAGGATCTGCATCTGCTGGTCATAGATGGCGATACGCGCAACGGAGTCTGGCCCTTTGGCGATGGCGGAATCTGTCCCTACGGCCCGTTGCGGGAACCTGTCCGGCAGGGGCTGGCGCGCGCTGATATCTGCATCTTATGGATGCCCGACGAAGACGCCCAGCCGGATCCTGAACTGATGAAACTGATCGGTGACAAGCCCGTTTTTATTGCGCGCCTGCATGCCCAAAGCCCGGAGATTCCGGCCCCTGTTTTTGGTTTTGCGGCCATTGCCAAGCCGTGGAAGTTTGAAGCGACCTTGCGCAAGGAAGGCTATGAACTGGCTGGGTTTGAAGCCTTTCCCGATCATGCGGATGTGCCGGTAAATGAATTGGAACTCCTGGCGGCGCAGGCAGAAAAACATAAGGCGCGCCTGATCACCACACAAAAGGACTGGGTAAGGCTTGATGCCAAATGGCGTGAAAAAGTGACCTGCCTACCCATCCGCGCCAAATTTGATGATGAGGCCGGATTTGTGGCGGCCCTCATGCAGGCACAAAAGATGGCCAAGTCCGCCCGCATGGTATAAACAGGCGAAAAACGCCTAACCCTTTAAAGATACGAGCAGATTGTGGTCGCAAAAGCAAAAAGAGCCATGGAAGATATCGCCAAGGTCGATGGCGTCGCTTTTCGCTGGCATATCCATCGTGAACCGCAATGGGCCAGTGTCGACGGCGCAAAGGGGCTGTGCATAGCTGTGCAACACGAAGAAAACCCGCAAAAGGTTTTGCTGCTGGAATATCCCTTCCCCAAACCCAGCCGCCATGCCCAGCGCCCTAAGGTCAACAAGCAGGATGTCGCCCTTCAGATCGGCAAGGCGATCGCCGATGGCTGGGAGCCGGAATCTCGCGGCAAACCCTATACTTATATGATTCAATCCTAAGCCGGCCTAAGCCGGATGGGAAACGCCGAAGATTTTGGCCTTTAACGGCAGGCGTATCTCAAAAACCGTACCATTGGCATCGCTTTTGAACAGGCGCACATCACCACCATGCAGTTGCGCCAGTTCACGCGCAATGGCCAGACCCAGACCGGAACCGCCCGGTGTCGTACTTGAGGTAAAGGGCTGGAACAGGTTGTCGCGCATCCGCTCCGGTATGCCCGGCCCGTTATCCGTAACCATCAGCGTCACAAATGTAGTCGTCTTGGCGGCTTCAAGCGTCACCCGCCCGCGCGCCGTGCGGTTGGGCTGCATTTCGATGGCCTGACGGGCATTGCGCATCAGATTGACCAGCAGACGGTGAAGCTGTTCCGGATCGGCCTCCAGCGCAAAGCCGCGCGTCACCTTGGAAACAAAGCGCACCGGCTCTGTGCCTTGCGTGCCTATGCCCAGTCCCGCATCTTCGGCAGCCGCCGCCGCCAGTTCTTTAAGGCGCACAATCTGGATTTGCGGCGTTTGTTCGTCACTCTTGCCATAGGTCAGGACATTCTGCGCCAGAGACAGGGCGCGATCCAGCGCCCGTTCCAGACGCGGCAAGGCCTTGGCCACAGTCGGGTCATCGGAATTGGCCAGCCGGTCAGACGCCATCTGCGCCGAGGTCAGCATATTGCGCAGGTCGTGATTGATCTTGGAGACGGCCTGCCCCAATGCCGCCAGACGCGCCCTTGAGCGTAAGGCATGACGCACCTCTTCCTGCATGGAGGCCATTTCCCGTTCAATCTGGCCGATTTCATCCGGTCGGTTGCTGGCCTTGGGTCTGGCCATAACATCTTCGGGATTGGCCTTGAAGCGCACAATCCCCTTGGTGAGCTGACGCACCGGCCGGACAATATAGACGGACAGGGCGACAAACACCAAAAAACCGGCCAGAAACGAAATGCTCAGTGAGACGCGCAGCATGCTGACCAGACTGGCCTTAAGAAAGGCTTTTAAGGGCTGGGCGCGCACAACAATTTCGATCACCTGCCCTGAACGGACGCGCGGCTTGGCGACAATATGGATCAAACGGTCAGGCTTATCCATAAAGGTCTGCCACGGTGCCCACAGATAGGCGGCGTCATGCAGGATGTTTTCATGTGACACCCGCAGATCCACCACGTCTTCGGGGACGATGACATTAGGGTCAAACAGGACATAATCGCGCACCCCTTCATTCTGGATAGCCAGATAAAGTACACCGGCGCTGCGGCGCAGTTGCGAAGAAACCGGCTGGGACACCGTATTTTTTTCAGACGTATCCACCGCCAAAGAGGCCAACTCCGCCTGACGGACGCGATCACTCAGCCAGCTTTCCTGATCCAGAGCCAGCCGCGGAATCAAAATCACAACCTCCACAATCAGCACAAACACAAAGGTCAGGATAAGAAGCTGTCCGGACAGGCTGAAGATAAAGCTTTTGGCCGCTTTTAAACCTATAAGACCGTATGTCAGCCCAAGGGACAGCCCCTGCTTCAACGCACGCATCACCGCCTGCCCCACGGCCGCCACAGAAGCGCGCCGCTTATTAGGCCTTATATCTGGCTGCGTATCTGTTTTGCCCTGATCGAACACGTAAAGCTGGATCCCCGATAATTGTCGTGACACTTATAACAGATATAGGACGGACTGGCTGTATTTTAGACGCCCGCCTGCATAATAAGCCAAATCTTGCTAAATATGCCCAAATATTATTGACAAGCGCCTATCGCTGGACTATCCACGCGCCTCTTTACGCAATTCAAGGTCCTGTCGGGCCTGATCCACCAATCGGAGCCCCCATGGGAACGAAACGTACCTATCAGCCGAGCCGCTTAGTGCGCAAGCGCCGCCATGGCTACCGCACACGTATGGCCACCAAGAACGGTCAAAAGATTGTTGCACGCCGTCGTGCCAAGGGCCGCAAGCGCTTAACCGCCTAAAAGATACGGGCTGCCTGGAATTATAGACAGCCTGAGCTTTAATTGCCGTCTGAAGTTTCTGATAAGAGCCCTTAAC
>JBAWDM010000064.1:0-10362 GCA_049590735.1 Asticcacaulis sp.
GTTAAGGCCCACTTCGAATATCTCATCGAAATCCGGCAGGTTGGCATAGGTGCCACCGGTCTCAATGAACGGCCCAAAACGGCCAAGCCCGGCCTTTATGGGCGTCTTGTCTTCGGGATGTTCGCCAATGATACGTGGCAGACTCAAGAGTTTCAGGGCGCGATCGAGATCAATCGAAGCCGGTGGCCAGGCCTTAGGCAGGCTGGAGCGTTTCGGCTTATCCTCTTTCGATTCAGGCTCACCCAGTTGCACATAGGGGCCAAAGCGGCCGATTTTCAGCGCCACCATCTTGCCGGTTTCGGGGTCTTCGCCCAGATCCTTGTCGCCGGTGGCACCTTCGGCGCTTTCGGCATCGGGATTACCGACAGGACGAGTAAATTTACAGTCCGGATAGTTGGAGCAGCCGATAAAGGCCCCGAACCGTGAGGTTTTCAGGCTCAATAGCCCATTGGAACAGGACGGGCAGGCGCGTGGATTGCTGCCATCGCCCTTGTTGGGAAAGATGAGCGGCCCCAGACTTTCATTCAGCGCATCCAGCACTTGCGTGGTGCGCAGTTCGGTCATGCCGGCGGCGGCGGCGTGGAAATCGCCCCAGAAGTCGCGCAGCAATTGCTTGTAGTCCAGCTTGCCGTCCGAGACCAGATCAAGCTTTTCCTCAAGGTCGGCAGTAAAATCATACTGCACATAGCGGTGGAAGAACTGATCCAGAAAGGCGGTGACCAGACGGCCCTTATCTTCGGGGATAAAGCGGTTCTTATCCATGCGCACATAGGCGCGGTCACGCAGCACACCCAGAATCGACGCATAGGTCGACGGGCGGCCAATGCCTAACTCTTCCAGCTTCTTAACCAGTGTGGCTTCGGAATAGCGGGCGGGTGGCTCAGTAAAGTGCTGATCCGGCTCGACCTTATGGACGGAGGCTAAAGTGCCCGCCTTAACCATGGGCAGGCGGCCGCCGTCTTCGTCAACATCGTCGTCGCGGCCTTCCTCGTACACGGCCATATAGCCGTCAAAAGTAACCACCTGACCTGTGGCGCGTAAGGCTATTTGTTTATCGGGGCTCAGCAGGTCAATGGCGGTTTTTTCGACGCGGGCGGACTCCATCTGCGAGGCCATGGTGCGCTTCCAGATTAGCTCATACAAACGCGCCTGATCGCCTTCGAGACGCAGGGTATCGGGGCGGCGATAAAACGATGTGGGGCGGATGGCTTCGTGCGCTTCCTGGGCATTCTTGGCCTTGGCCTTATAGAAGCGCGGTGCTTCGGGCACGTATGACGCGCCAAAACGTTCACCGATCAGCGATCGCATTTCGTTGATAGCCGCCGGCTCCACATAGACGCCATCCGTCCGCATATAGGTGATCAGGCCGGTCGTCTCGCCGCCAATATCCACGCCTTCATACAGTTTCTGCGCCGTCTGCATGGTGCGTGAGGCTGAGAAACCCAGCTTACGTGAGGCTTCCTGTTGCAGGGTCGAGGTGGTAAAGGGCGGCGGCGGGGATTTCTTGCCAGGCTTTTGATCGACCTCGGTAATGGTGAAGCTTGAGGCCCTGATCTGGTCACGCGCAGCAAAGGCGGCGGCCTCATTGGGCATGTCGAACTTGCCGAGCCTTTTACCGTTCAGAGTGACCAGCTTGGCGGCAAAGGGCGGCGAATTGGCCGAGACTTCGGTATCGACCGTCCAGTATTCTTCGGTTTTGAACTTCTCAATCTCGATTTCGCGATCGACCACGATCTTGAGCGCCACCGACTGCACACGGCCCGCAGACCGGGCCCCCGGCAGTTTGCGCCACAAGACCGGCGACAGAGTAAAGCCGACCAGATAATCCAGAGCACGGCGCGCCAGATAGGCATCGACCAGTTCCATATCAATATCGCGGGGTGCCGCCATAGCCGTCTGAACGGCGGCCTGCGTGATGGCGTTGAAGGTGACGCGTTGAACCGTCTTATCCTTCATCAGGCCTTTTTTCTTGTTGAGCACTTCAAGCACATGCCACGAAATCGCCTCTCCCTCACGGTCGGGGTCGGTGGCGAGAATCACGCGGTCAGACGATTTAATGGCCTCGGCTATGTCGCTCATGCGTTTGGCGGACTTCGGATCGACCTCCCAGGTCATCGCGAAATCATCATCAGGCTTTACGGAGCCGTCTTTGGAAGGCAGGTCGCGAATATGACCAAAGCTGGCCAGAACGGTGAAGCCCTTGCCAAGATATTTGTTGATGGTCTTGGCCTTGGCGGGGCTTTCTACGATAACAACGGTCATATAATCTCTTATTAGGCGAATTTTCGCCTATTCTCGAACTGGCGACGGGGACGTTACACGGCTTTTAAAGCATGGGTCGCGTGGCGTAATTTGGGCGGCAGAGTCATGGGTTTTGACACATACGCCCTTTGGCATACATGCTGAGCGATTCTGAATCTGTCAACGGCAATAAAAATAAAACCACAATACAGCTTAAAATTGATAGTATTTTAATCACAACCAGTGATAGGGTTAATGTTGTGATTTAAAGGAGTTTGCAGATATGACACTTCCCACTCACCACACTACATATGACCTTCAGCATCAACAAGGTGAAGTTCTGGACTATATCACAGAAATCTCGCAGGAACTGGCACAAATGGCCGAACGCGCCGGGTGTCTTACCCTGAGTTATGACCTGAAAATGGCGGTTAACAAGGCGCGCTCTCATGCGGTAAATTCGCCTGATGAGGGAAATGAAGACGAGTCCCCTCAACGGCGCGCCGCCCGTTCATAGCCGGTGATAAAACCCTCCGTCTGTGTTTGCGATCAGGCCGGCTATTTCCAACTCACTGAGGCTGGCCAGACCCACCCAGGGACTTGCCGCACTGAGCCTTAACAGGTCATCGCGGTGCATGGGCGTGTTGCTGATAAGCGCCAGCAGCTTATGGCTTGTGCGGGCAATCTCGTCTTCGTTGTCTTTAGCTGGTGCAGGCGGTGTGGCGGCGGGGGTGATCAGATGCGGTGCATGGGGGGCGTCAAATCCTGAGGTGGCCCAGCCCATCTGCGCCTCCAAAACACGCAGGACATCCTCAGCATTTTCACACAGATTGGCGCCTTGCCGCAGCAAATCATTAACCCCCCGGCAGCGCGGATCCAACGGTGAGCCCGGCACGGCAAAGACTTCGCGGTTTTGTTCGGCCGCCAAACGCGCCGTGATCAGTGAGCCTGAGCGCAGTTCGGCCTCAACGACAATGGTGCCAAGAGACAACCCTGAAATCAGTCGGTTACGACGCGGAAAATCGGCCGCTTGCGCCCGATGGCCCACAGGACTTTCCGAGATCAGCAAGCCGTGTGCACGGACTTTTTCATAAAGATCACGATTATCCGGCGGATAGATGTCGTCAACGCCACCACCCAAAACCGCCAATGTGCCGGTTTTCAAAGCGACATCATGGGCGCGGGCATCTATGCCTCTGGCCAAGCCGGACACGATCTGAAAACCAGCCTCTGACAGCTCATGCGTGAGGTTCTGCGCGATTTTTTGACCGGCCGCCGAGGCATTGCGCGCGCCGACTATGGCAATGGCCCTCGGGTGGGCTTTGAGCGGCCCTAAGGTCCACAAAACCGGCGGGGCCGCATCAATCTGGCGCAACAGGGTGGGGTAATCATGATCGCCTAGCACGATCAGTCGCGCACCGACAGCCTCTGCACGGGCCAGTTCGGCATCTAACTTATCAATCGGGTAGGGCGTCAGCTTGCCGCCGGTGCGGCGTACGACGTGGGGCAGGTCGTCCAGGGCGCGGGTGGCGCTGCCGTAACGTAACAGTAATTGGCTGAAATTAACCGGTCCAATGCGTTGTGTACGCGATAGCCTGAGGCGCGCTATACGTTCGGCCTGATTGTCGGCAGCAAGGATGTGATCAAAGCCCAAGATTGCATTTCCTCATCTAATCGCGCAAAGCTATCAGGCTTTTTGAACGCTCTCAAGACGGTAAAAATCAACCATGCCTATGACGATCTATATTGATGCCGATGCCTGTCCGGTCAAGGACGAGACTTATAAGGTGGCGGCGCGTTATGGTTTGCAGACCTGTATTGTGTCCAACAGCTTCATACAAATACCCAATTCACCGAAAATCAGCCGTATGATTGTCGAAGCCGGCCCTGACATTGCCGATGACTGGATCGCTGATCAGGCCTCAGCCGGTGATGTGGTGATTACCAATGATATTCCTTTGGCGGGGCGTGTGTTGGCCAAGGATGCCCATGCGATTGCGCCTAATGGCCAGGCCTTTACCAAGGATTCCATCGGTTCGGCCCTGGCACATCGTTCGATCATGGAGCATATCCGCTCGACGGGTGAAATCACCGGCGGCCCAGCACCTTTTTCGCAGAATGATCGCTCAAAGTTTTTGCAGACGCTTGATCAGGTGATTGTTAAAGAGCAAAGAACACGGCGGTCATAAAAACTAAACCACTATGGTTTTTAGCTCGGTTGTGCAGGTCGTGCGTCCTTGTTTATTCAGGGTAGCGGTGGAAGAGGTGGTGTGTTCAGCCCCTCAAACGGGTCTTTCCAAGAGGTGATCGCCTCCAGACTTTTATTCCAGCGAGAGATGTTGGTATAGGCGCCCAATGGTAGTTTGGCCACGTCATTGAAAGGCAAAAATGTTGCCATTCGAAAATCTGCGTAGCTAAGTCCACTGTCCAAAAGAAACTCACGCCCATCTAAATGTGCATCTAATTGGGCAGCGTTACGATGAAAAAGATCGAGCCCTTTTAGAATTTCTGAGGAATCCACAGGCCCCTGATTGTAACGTTGTTTTGTGCCCAATTCATAATGAACCATGTCGCATCCATGGACAAATCTAGGTTTACCCCAACTGAGCCAGCGAATCATCTCAGGCAGATCGCTATCCATTCGCCAAAAATTAGATCCAACCATCATTGAAAGCCGGCATGCAATTGCATCGGCTTCCCAAAGGGATGAACCCTCTTCAACGAGAATAGGAATAAGTTGTGTAGGGTTTAGCGCTTTAAACTTTTCTGCGTACTCTGGTGAAAAAGGGGTCGCATATTCAAATGAGACCGGGGCTTTCAAGTGACGGGCAACGGCCACTGCGAGACGCGGATTCGGATTTCGTGAGTAATATAGCAGGCCCATATCATGTATCCTGTATTTATTCGTGCTAAGGATTTTTACTTGGGTATTATATTGCATTTTTTATCAGTTACTAGCGAGGCCATATTCGGGTTTGCTATGTAAACTCTATGGCACGCTTCATCAAATAAAATGCGTAATATGAGGTTGCTTACAAGAGTTGTAGATTTTTGCATTCTATGCCCTATAAGGTTGAAGTAACTGTAGAAGATGTCATTTAATTGTTTCGAGGGCCAAGCTTTACGTATCGGGATTGGCCCAGGCGCATCGCTCGATCATGGAACATATCCGTTCTACGGGTGAGATCACTGGCGGCCCTGCGCCTTTTTCTCAAAATGATCGCTCAAAGTTTTTGCAGACGCTTGATCAGGTCATTGTCAAAGAGCAAAGAATGCAGCCTTAGTTTAGAAAACCCCACCGTCATCTACGCTTCGCTTGATGCCACCTCTCTAGGTTATGCGTGGAAAAGCGTGCGCATTTTTAATCAATATTTTCATTTATATATTTGCATTTGCAAAGGTGACTTTGCTTGTAATTTGCACTGATTAAAAAGGGTACCATCAATTTTTGGTAAGGCTGCTTGGACTGTTAGCACATCCTTTTCAGGGGGTGGCTTGCCAAATGCGAGCAGGCCATTCCTGTAGTGCAAATCGTTGGGTGACAGGCCAATATTAAGGATGACGGGCGCACCGTTTACCTCATACATCCAATGGGCGCTATCTGAGTCTTGTGCCATCTCAATGTGAGTCACAATTGGCATTTGTTTCAAGGTATTATCAATGCAACCGATATTGACTAAACCCGTCAGTTTAGCGTGTGACGCTATGCCATGGGAAATATCGCAACCTGTCAAGCTTAAGCTGATTAAGGTGACTACTAGTGTAAAAAACCGGTTCATAGCCTTTTAAACCCTAAGCCTCTTTCTTCTTGCCGATCTTGGGTTCTTCGCCTTTGAGCAAACGCGTGATATTGGCGCGATGGCGAATATAGATCAGGACGGCCATAAACAGCGCCATGCCTAAAAACGGATAGGGGGCGGTATGGGTGAAAAAGGCCAGTGGCACGATCAGGCCGGCGGCGACCAGGGCCCCCAGCGATGAAATGCGGAAGATAAACGCTGTCACCAACCACAAGGCTGCCGCCATCAGGCCCATCGGCCAGCAGGCGGCAAATAGGGTGCCAAAAAAGGTGGCGACACCTTTGCCGCCTTTGAATTTCAACCAGACCGGAAACAGATGGCCCAAAAATGCGGCTGCCCCTGCCAAGGCCATAGCGGTTTGGCGCGTGGTTTGATCGAGACTAAGCAACAGAAAAAACGCCAGCCCGACCGCCAAGGCGCCCTTACCGGTATCGCCGACAAAGGTCAGGGCCGCTAAGTCCTTACGGCCTGTGCGCAACACATTAGTGGCGCCGATATTGCCTGAGCCAATGGTGCGGATGTCAATCCCTGCCATATTGGCGGCCAGAAAGCCAAACGGGATCGAGCCGAGCAGATAACCGCCGATAAGGGCAAGCGTGAAAATCATAGGATCAGGCATGGCGTTTCTTCTGGGTTAAGGGTGGAGTGAGCAAGTAGAGCCCCTCCCACCGCTTCGCGGTCCCCCCTCCCCGTAAACGGGGCGGGAGAGAGTTATCATTGTTCGTAGACAGTTCTGCCCGCTACGAGGGTTTTGAGCACCTTGCCCTGTAGGGTGCGGTTTTCAAAGGGGGAGTTCTTCGATTTCGACAAGATATCTTTTTCGCGCAGAGCAAACGGCGCGTCGATATCGACCAGCAAAATATCCGCCGGTGCGCCTTTGGCAATGCGACCCGCCTCAAGGCCCAGCAATTGCGCCGGATTTTGCGTGACGGTACGCAGCAGGTCAATCAGGGGAATGTCATTCTCATGATGCAGGCCAATCAGGGCCGGTAACAGGGTTTGCAGACCCAGCGCACCGGGGGTGGCTTCGGAAAACGGCAAGCGTTTATGCTCGGCAGGGGCGGGTGAATGGTTCGACACAATCACATCAATCAGGCCGCTTGAGATGGCGTCAATCAGCGCCAAACGGTCGCGTTCGGCCCGCAAAGGCGGATCAAGGCGGAAGAAGGTGCGGTAATCGCCTATGTCGATTTCGTTGAACATCAGGTGGTTGATGCTGACCGAGGCAAAGACTTCCAGCCCTTTGGCCTTGGCGCGTTCCAACGAATTGAGCGCCTCATGGGTCGAGATCAGATCGACCAAAAAGCGTGCACCGGTCAGCTCAACCAGCGCCAGATCGCGTTCGATCATGATGCGCTCAGCCAGAGGCGACACGCCGGACAGGCCCATGCGCGCCGCCATTTCGCCGGATGTGGCGACCGTGCCTTCGGTCAACCAAGGCTCCTTGGGGCGGTGCGCAATCAGGGCGTTAAAGCCATTGGCGTAGGACAGGACGCGGCTTAAGACCTTGGAATTGACAATGGGTTCGTCGGCATTGGTGAAATAGAGCGCACCGGCTTCGGCCATCAAACCGATTTCGGCCATTTGGCTGCCCTGAAGATTTTTGGTGGCCGCACCCGCCGGATAGACATTGACCAGACCGATGTCACGGGCGCGCCTTAAGATAAAATCTGCCATGGCGGGTTCGTCGATACAGGGGTCGGTATCGGGCTGCACGACAAAGGATGTGACACCACCAGCAGCCGCAGCGCGTGAAGCGGATTTCAGCGTCTCAGCCGGTTCATGGCCCGGTTCGCCGGTCTTGACGCGCATGTCGATCAGGCCGGGGATGATGGCGTTTTCTTCGCAATCAATGACGTTTATGCCAGTGTGGCCAATGATAGCCCCGTGGCCAAGGACGACATCGGCAATGACGCCATCGGCTATGACCACTGAGCCCGGGCCATCATATTCGGTGACCGGATCAATGATGCGAGCGTTGACGAAGGCAATGGGGGCGGATGGGTTGGTCATTGTTTTGCTCCGCAATTTTTCAGTGCAATTTCATTATATGTTTTAGCAAATTCTTCTGCCTTGGGAGATGCCGCATCAGATACACCCATTATATAGACAACTCGATATTCAATTTGATTTGCGGTTACTGCTGTCGAAGACTTAGCAAATGCTGGCGCCCCTTTGCCGAGAATGCTCCAACTCCAATTACGAATCGCATAAAGATTACATTGACCTTTTGCAAAATCTTCAGCCGCGATAGTGGGTGCATCCGAAGGTTTTAGGGCTGCTTCGTCAACACGAGAAACATCTGACCATTTTAGGGGCGCTGGTGAAGTTGTTTCGGAAATCGTTTGAAAGGAAGATTTTGTCGCGCTCTCGGAACGCGCCGGACTGCAAGCTTGAATTATAAGCGAGAGAAGCGCTAGGGAACTTATAAAGATCCCAAAGCGACAATAATTCATTGATCCGTCTCCAAACGTGCCGCCAGTGAGGCCAGAACCGCCATGCGGGCCGCGACGCCCATCTCGACCTGATCCTGAATGAGCGAGATGCTGAGATCATCGGCGACCTCGGAATCGATCTCGACACCGCGATTCATTGGCCCCGGATGCATGACCTTGACATCGCCTGCGGCCACGGCCAGCTTTTCACGATCAAGCCCAAAGAAGCGGTAATATTCACGCGTTGACGGGATAAAGGCCCCGTCCATGCGCTCTAGCTGTAAGCGCAACATCATGACCACATTGGCACCTTGAATGCCTTGGCGCATATCGTGATAGACCTCGGTGCCCCATTGGTCGGCATCACCCGGAATGAGGGTCGGTGGCCCGACAAGCCGCACATGGGCCCCCATGGCATTGAGCAGAATGACGTTTGACCGTGCCACACGCGAATGGGAAACATCGCCGCAAATGGCGACCGTCAGACCATCTACATGACCAAAGGCGCGGCGGATGCTAAGCATGTCCAAGAGCGCTTGCGTCGGGTGTTGATGTTGACCATCACCGGCATTGACCACCGAACAACCGACCTTTTGTGCCAAAAGCGCTGCGGCGCCTGAGGCCGAATGGCGCACCACCAAAAGATCGGGCTTCATGGCATTCAGCGTGACGGCGGTGTCGATCAGGGTTTCCCCCTTGGCGACCGATGAGCTTTTCATGCTCATATTGACCGTGTCGGCCCCCAGACGCTTGCCGGCCAGCTCAAAACTGGATTGAGTGCGGGTCGAGTTCTCAAAGAACATATTGACCAGGGTGCGGCCTTTGAGCAGGTCGAGCTTCTTGGTCGATTGGCGGTTGAGATCAACGAAAACATCAGCCAGATCCAGCAGACGGGTAATGTCGGGCGGATCAAGGTCCTGCGCGCCCAGAAAATGCTGTTTGGGGAAGGCGTGTAGTCGCGTGCGGATCAGGTCGTTGAAATCGGTCATGCGGTCAATCCGGTCAATCTAAACAAGATGAAAAACGAGTAACAAAAGCGGCAGCGTAAAGGCGCTTAAGGTCGTGGTCAGGGCGACAATGCCCGCCATAAGCGGTGCATCGCCCCCCATGTGTCGGGCCTGAACATAGGCCACGGCAGCACAAGGTGCTGCACCACACGCCAATGCAACGCCCTGAGCCAGCTTATCGCCACCCAGCGCGTAGCAGATTGACCAGCTTAAGACAGGCATGATGAGCAGCTTGAATACGGATACGGCACCCACCAGAATCGGCCGGCGCCACACATAGCCGAAGCTAAGCCCGACACCGGCCAGAATCAAGCCTGTCGGGATGGCGGCTTCACCCAGCATGCGCAACGATTTGCCGATAAAGGGCAGGTCAGGAACGCGTAAAATATTGAGCAAAAGCCCCAACAGACAGGACGCAAAGATCGGGTTCATCAGCAGGGTTTTGAGCATCCATAAGGGGGTGCGCACAGGTTGCGGGCCTTCGGGTTCGCCCCAACGCGCCAGAACCAGTATGGCGATCATATTGCTGGCGGGTATTAAGGCGCTGATGGCTATGGCGGCCAGTGCATTGGCGCTTGGGCCGAATATGGCGGCAGCCACAGGGATGAACACGAACGAATTAAAGCGCATCAGCCCCTGAAAGACGCTGGTAAAGGTCGGGCCGGAGAGGTTCAAAAAGGGCTTGAGCGCAAAGCCAAAAGCCACAGCGATCAACAGCGCGCCGACGACTCCCAGACTTATGGGGCCTGCGGAGAAGTTGGACAGATTGGTGTGCCAGATGGTTGGGATTAAAAAGCCGGGATAGAGGACATAGACGGCGAATTTTTCAATCGGCGGCCAGACTTCTAAGGGTAAAAAGCCTGATTTCTTAAGACCATA
>JBAWDM010000065.1:0-4927 GCA_049590735.1 Asticcacaulis sp.
AGATAATGATGCGCACGACGATACTTTTTGGCGGTAATAGCCGCGAACGTCTGGTGGCCGTGGCGTCGGCCAAGGCTTTGGCCGTTGCCTTGCCGGACGCCGACCTGTGGTTTTGGGACGCCGACGACAGTGTACATGTGGCGACTTCTGAGGCGCTTTTGGCGCATGAGCGGCCTTTTGAAGTGCCATTTAAAGCGGATGGGGCGCGTCTGGGCACACTCACTGAGGCGCTGGATCTTGCCAAGTCTGAGGGGCGTGTGCTGGTTCTGGGTTTGCATGGTGGTGCGCCGGAAAATGGCGAGTTTCAGGTTTTGTGCGAAGGGCGCGGCATACCCTTTACGGGGTCAGGATCGGCGTCGTCCAATCTGGCTTTTGATAAGATACAGGCGAAAAAGTTTGCCGGTCTGGCGGGGGTGCATTCACCGGCGGGTATTTCACTATCTGAGGCCGATGAGGCCCTGGCGCATTACGGCAAGCTGGTCGCCAAGCCCGCACAGGATGGCTCAAGCATGGGGCTGATATTTGTCCAGGCCTCACAGGATTTAGAGGCGGTGCGTCATGCCGCCGCCGCCATGCCCTATGTGATTGAACCCTTTATCAGCGGGCAGGAATCGACCTGTGGTGTGCTGGAACAGGCGGACGGATCGCTGATCGCCCTGCCGCCGATCGAGATCATCACCGCGTCCGGCAGCTTTGATTATGAGAGCAAATATCTGGCCTCAAGCACGCAGGAAATCTGTCCGGCGCGTTTCGGACCTGAGGTGAATGCGGAACTGCAAAGGCTGGCCATTCTGGCGCACAGGGCCTTGTCGTGCCGTGGCTATTCGCGCTCGGACTTTATTATCTCGGATAAGGCGCCGGTCTATCTGGAAACCAATACCCTGCCGGGTTTGACAGCCGCTTCGCTGTATCCGAAATCGCTGAAGGCGCAAGGGATCAGTTTTGAGGCGTTTTTAAACCTGCAAATTGAACTGGCTATTCGGAAAGCCGCACAACTATGATGAATGTTTGGGGCGCAGGCCCCTTTGATAATGATGCGGCTGCTGATCTGATGATGGAGTTGGAGGATGTGCCGTCATGGGAAAGCATCCGCTTTGTGTTCAATGAGGTGCTGGCGGCTGAGGACTATGTTGAGGTGACCGAAGGGGCGCGCGCCTATGCGGCGGCCGCCCTATTGACGGTGGCGCAGGGTCACAGCGAAGTGTCGGCACAGGATTTTCTGATGGTGCTGGGCTATATGGGGGAACCCGATGGCGACCTGACCGAACTGGCTTTGGCGGCGTTGAAACGCATCAGCACGGGTGATTCCGAAATACGCGAACTGTACCTTGATAACGGTTCTTATAAGGCGTGGATTGACTATATCCGCGTCACAGAAAAGGCTTTGACGTGACTCCTACCTTTATCAATATCGGCGAACGCACCAATGTGACCGGATCGGCTAAGTTCAAAAAGCTGATCATAGAAGGTGACTATACGGCGGCCCTGACGGTGGCACGTCAGCAGGTCGAGGCGGGCGCGCAGGTCATTGACGTCAATATGGACGAAGGCCTGCTGGATAGCCTTGAGGCCATGAAGACCTTCTTGAATTTGATGGCCGCCGAGCCCGATATTGCCCGCGTGCCGGTCATGATTGATTCCTCGAAATGGGAGGTCATTGAGGCCGGTCTGAAATGCGTGCAGGGCAAGGCCATCGTTAATTCGATTTCGATGAAGGAGGGCCTTGATAAGTTCAAGGAGCAGGCGCGCGCCTGTATGAAATATGGCGCGGCGGTCGTGGTTATGGCCTTTGATGAAGGGGGGCAGGCCGATACGGCAGCGCGCAAGATCGAGATCTGTACGCGGGCTTATCATGTGTTGGTCGATGAGGTCGGTTTCCCGCCCGAAGATATTATTTTCGATCCCAATATCTTTGCCATCGCCACAGGTATTGACGAGCACAATAATTATGCCGTCGATTTTATCGAAGCGGTTAAGGTCATCAAGGCCACCTTGCCCTATGCGCGGATTTCAGGCGGCGTGTCGAACGTGTCGTTTTCGTTCCGTGGCAATGAACCCGTGCGCCGCGCCATCCACAGCGTGTTTTTGTACTATGCCATTCAGGCCGGTATGGATATGGGCATTGTCAATGCGGGCGACCTGCCGGTCTATGATAATATCGACCCCGATCTGCGTCAGGCGGTCGAGGATGTGGTGCTGAACCGTCCGCAACGGCACAATGTATCGAACACCGAATATCTGGTCGATATTGCCCCCAAATATAAGGGCGATAAATCCCAGCCCCAGGTGGTCAATCTGGTCTGGCGGCAGGGCACAGTCGAAGAGCGCCTGTCGCACGCGCTTGTCCACGGCATTACCGAATTTATCGACGCCGATACCGAAGAAGCGCGGCTGGCGGCTGAGAGGCCTTTGCATGTTATCGAAGGGCCGTTAATGGCCGGTATGAATGTGGTCGGCGACCTGTTCGGGGCCGGTAAGATGTTCCTGCCTCAGGTGGTGAAATCGGCCCGCGTCATGAAGCAGTCCGTGGCCTATCTGATGCCCTTCATGGAGGCCGAAAAGGCCCTGCATGTGGCCGGTGGCGGCACCTATCAGGCGGCGGGTAAGGTGCTGATGGCGACGGTCAAGGGCGATGTCCACGATATCGGCAAGAATATTGTCGGTGTGGTGCTGCAATGTAATAATTATGAGGTGATTGACCTCGGCGTCATGGTGTCCTGCGACCGTATTCTGGCGGCAGCCAAAGAACATGGGGTCGATATGATTGGCCTGTCCGGCCTGATTACGCCGTCTCTGGATGAGATGGTATTTGTAGCGCGTGAAATGCAGCGCACCGGCTTTGATATACCGCTCCTGATCGGCGGGGCCACGACCAGCAAGACCCATACGGCGGTCAAGATTGAGCCGGGCTATCAGAATAATCAGGTGGTCTATGTGCTGGATGCCTCACGCGCGGTGGGCGTTGTGTCGCAGCTTTTGTCAGACACCGACCGCGATGGCTTTGTGGCGCAAACCAAGGCCGATTACGTCAAGGTGCGTGAGGCCTATGGGCGCGGCAATGCGCAGCCGCGCAGCTCGCTGATTGAGGCACGGGCGAATAAATTCAAGATTGACTGGCAGGCTGAAGCACCCCTGGCCCCGGCATTTTTGGGCCTGAAAACCTTTTCGCCCTATGATTTGAACGATCTGGCGGACCATATCGACTGGACGCCATTTTTCTCGACCTGGGAACTGGCGGGGAAGTATCCGGCCATCTTAGAGGATGAGATTGTCGGTGAAGCGGCGCGTGACCTGTTCAAGGATGCGCAGGCTATGCTCAAGCAAATTCTGGAGGAGAAATGGTATCGGGCGTCCGGCGTGATCGGCTTTTGGCCGGCCAACGCGAATGCGGATGACGATATCGAAATCTATGCCGATGAGGGTAGAGCTGAGCCAATCGCGGTGTTCCACACCCTGCGGCAACAGATGAAAAAGCCGCGTGCCGATCAGAACAATTCGGCACTGTCTGACTTTATAGCCCCAAAAGGCACGCCCGACTGGATCGGTGGCTTTGCCGTGACGGCGGGGCATGGCCAGATGGAGAAGGCGCAGGCCTTTAAGGCGGCGGGCGATGATTATAATGCCATTATGGCCACGGCTTTGGCGGATCGTCTGGCTGAGGCCTTTGCGGAAGCCCTGCACAAACAGGTCAGGCGTGAATATTGGGGCTATGCGCCTGATGAAAGCCTTGGGATCGACGACCTGATTGCTGAAAAATACAAAGGCATCCGTCCGGCACCCGGCTATCCGGCGCAACCGGATCACACTGAAAAATGGACGCTGTTTGATTTGCTGGAGGCGACAGCGCGCACGGGGATGGAACTGACGGATTCGCTGGCCATGACGCCGGCGGCTTCGGTGTCCGGTATGTATTTCGCCCACCCCAGGGCGCACTATTTCGGCGTGGGCAAGATCGAAAAAGATCAGGTGGCCGACTATGCTAAGCGCAAGGGCTGGTCGGTTGATGAGGCCGAGCGCTGGTTGTCACCGATTTTGAACTACGTGCCATAAGCCTATTTCTTCGGCTTGTCTGTCCAGCCCAGGCGGTAGCCCAGACCGTCTGACCATTTGCGCTTTTCGACATGGTTGGGATTTTCGACTGTCTGAGTGGGCAGGGTGGTTTCGCGGTCGGTTTCCGGCACAGGCGTCAGGCTGGGCAGATTACCTGAGGCTGCAGCGCGGCGGCCCAGCACATTGCTGGCGATTGGGGCGGAACCGTCTGTGGAGGCCACCTGCGCCGTCAGTATGGGTTTAGGGATTTCACTGTCGCTCTGGCCGCTGGATTTAAGCGTGGCGGCGATGACGTCCATCTCCTGATCTGTGGCCATTTCGGCAAACAGGTTGGGATGGCCGGAAATGCGCACCGCCGCATGTTCGCAATCGCCTGGCAATTGCCAGTTGGCATAGGCGCCGGCGGCTTCCTGGATAGGCGCGGCGCGGGCGGCGGCCCACATATTATAGCCCGCGTCACGGACATCTTCGGCTTTTTTGTGCTGAGCGGCATCCTTGCCCTTGCCGGACAGGGTGAGGGCGGCTTCATAGGCGCGCAGGTAAGATTCGCCTATGATTTGAATCTTGTCGTCAATGGGCATGACCGTATCGACCAGTTCCGCCATTTCCATATTGCCGGACAAAACGCCGTGGCACCAGGCGACCCGCAGGAAATCATCCTTGGGCGCATCCTCTAAGGTGGGGGCATGCAGGGTGCCGTCGGCATTGCGGCCCGTAGCCGCCGGATTGGCCTCAGGGGTTTTGGGAGTGGCAACCTCGGCACTGGCGAAGGAAGACAAGGCCAGGGCGCAGACGCCAAGACTTAAAACAGACGATTTAAACAGGCTCAAACGGGCGCTCCGGAACATGAAACGGGTCAGGTTTGACCCCCTAAAGG
>JBAWDM010000066.1:0-14174 GCA_049590735.1 Asticcacaulis sp.
GTTAAGGCCAGGGACGCTCATGATGGATGACCCTAAGGATCTGGCGCACTACAATCAAAAGCGCGATTTCAGCAAGACAGATGAACCCAAAGGTCAGGTAGCCGCCAAAAAAGGCGTGCGTTACCTCATTCAGAAACATGCCGCCCGTCGTCTGCACTATGATTTTCGTCTGGAACTGGACGGGGTACTCAAGTCATGGGCCGTTACCCGTGGCCCTAGCCTGAATCCGGACGATAAACGACTGGCCGTCGAGGTTGAAGACCATCCGGTCGCCTATGGTACATTTGAAGGCACCATCCCCAAAGGCCAGTATGGCGGAGGCACCGTCATGTTATGGGATGAAGGCTGGTGGGAACCCGAAGGCGACCCGCATGAGGGTCTGGCTAGGGGTGATCTGAAATTTAAACTGCATGGCAAACGCCTGAGCGGTTCCTGGGTTCTGGTCCGCATGCGGGGCCGTCCGCAGGACAAGGGCCGCAGCAACTGGTTGTTGATCAAGCATGAGGATGAGGCCGCCAAGATCGGCGATGCCGAAGCCTGGCTGGAAGACAATGCCACCAGCATCGTCAGTGCACGGACAATGGATGAGATCGCAGCCAGTCATGACCATGTCTGGACTACCCGCAAACCGAAAAGTCCCGAAAAGCCGCTCAAAAAAGACCTCAAAGCCGCCAAACCCACCTTGCGCTTCAGGGAGCCGGAACTGGCCACCCTGAGTGATGCAGCACCTGAGGGGCCGGACTGGATTCACGAAGTTAAGTTCGACGGATATCGCACGCAGGCGCTTATTGAAAACGGACAGACGCGTCTGCTGACGCGCACCGGTCTGGACTGGACGCCGAAATTTCAGCCTTTGGCCGAGCGGATGAGCGAATTGCCGTTGACGTCGGCCATACTGGATGGCGAAATCGTCGCCGTAAATGGGGCAGGCGTGTCCAGCTTTGCGCTACTACAGGCCGACCTCAGTGAAGGCCGAACCGATCGTTTGCAATATTATGTGTTTGACCTGCTGTCACTGGACGGAGAAGACTGGACGCAAAAGCCGCTGACTGCCCGCAAGGCGCGTCTGAAAACCTTGCTGGAAACCACAGATATGGCGGGCCATGTCCTCTACAGCGAAGATTTCGCCACCAGCGACCTGCTCGGACATATTTGCGATCTCAATATGGAAGGCATTATCTCAAAACGCGCTGATGCCCGTTACCGGAGCGGACGCAATCGTAACTGGCTGAAAATCAAATGCCATAAACGTCAGGAATTTGTTATTGGCGGCTTTACAGAGCCCACCCATGCCGCCCGTGGCATTGGCGCGCTTTTGATCGGCTATTATGAGGACGAAAAGCTTATCTATGCTGGCAAGGTCGGCACCGGTTTCAGTGAAAAAATATCGCTTGATCTGAGAAAAAAACTGGAGGCCCTGACGCAGGCTGAGAGCGTGTTTATGGCTGTGCCGCCGCTTGTGCGTCGCGCTGCAAAATGGGTAAGGCCTGAATTGGTCTGCGAAGTCGCGTTTGGCGAATGGACGCCGGACGGACATTTACGCCATCCGTCCTTTCAGGGTCTTCGTGAAGATAAGCCCGCCAAAACTGTGGGGCGCGACCAGAGTATAATGCCTGACTCGTCCGCAGAAACCGCGCAACAGGAGGCCAAAGCTATGCCAGCCAAAGCCGGGCCTGTAAAATCAGGGCCTGTAAAATCAGGGCCTGTAAAATCAGGGCCTGCCAAATCGCGGCGCAACCCCAAAGGCGAGGTGGTTAACGGCATCACCATCACGCACCCTGATCGCGTCATTTATCCGGACACGGACATTACAAAACTGGCCTTAGCGGATTATTACGCACAGGTGGCGGATATAATGTTGCCCTATGTCGCCGGACGCCCGCTGTCCATGGTGCGTTGCCCTGAAGGCATAGACGGAGACTGTTTTTTTCAACGTCACATCACCACCGGCCAGTCCCCGCATCTGCTCGATACCGGCATCCCTGTTAAGGGTCGCCACGAAGACTATATGATGATTAAGGATGAAAAGGGCCTGATCAGTCTGGTGCAATGGGGGGTGATTGAACTGCATCCGTGGGGCTGTATGGCCGACAAGCCTGATTTACCGGATAAGATCATTTTTGATCTCGATCCCGATCCGGATATGCCTTGGCCAGATGTCGTCGCCGGTGCCCGCCATGTCCGGCAACGCATGGATGAATTCGGACTGGACACCTTCGTGAAAACCACAGGCGGCAAGGGCCTGCATGTGGTGGTGCCGCTGACGCCGAAATATGGCTGGCCGACTATCAAGGCCTTTGCGCACGCCATTGCCGAGTCCATGCAGGCCGATGATCCCGCCCGTTATATTGCCACCATGAGTAAGGCGGCGCGTAAGGGGAAAATCTTTGTCGACTATCTGCGTAATGAGCTGACGGCCACATCGGTTGCGCCCTATTCCGTGCGCGCCAGACCGGGTGCCACGGTCGCCACGCCGATCAGCTGGGAGGAGCTGACCGATAAACTAAAGCCCGCCGACTTTACGATCACAAGCGTGCCGAAACGCCTGAAGGCCCTGAAAACCGATCCGTGGGCGAAGTTTGCAAGCACCCGCCAAACTCTGGATGAGGCCTGGTTGAAAGCCCTCAAGATTGAGTTTTAAGGCGCATTTACCGATATATAAGCGCCACACTTAATCGCCGCCCCGTATCAAAGCTGAGGGTGCCATCGCTGGCATGGGCGATCTGTGTGCGGGCGTCCAGTGCATTGCGTGCCAGGAACTGCACGCTTAAGCGCGGCGTCAGATCGTAAGCGGCCGACACATCCAATTGACTTGAGGGTTTAAGCGGCAAGGTGTTGAGGTCATCATCAAAGGCCCGCCCCTCAAATGACAGATCCGCCGTCAGGTTCCAGCGCGCCAGATCGGCATCCAGTCCGATACTCAGCGAATAGTCCGGGGCCTGCGCCGGTTGCAGGCCATTAAGCTGCGGATTGTCATAGGCCTTATCTATGCGTGCATGCGTCCATGTGCCGGACGATACCAGTCGTAACTGCGGGATCAACGTCATTTCACTGCGCACCTCAAGGCCATAGGCGACGATCCGGCCAATATTCTGACGCTGACGCAAGGCCCCCCCTGCCGGTATAAAGCCTGCCGTCGGAAAGGTGGCGGGCCCGTAACCGATGGTCACATTGCCGATCGGATCATTGACCACATTCCAGAAAATATCGGCGTCGATCAGGCGTTTGTGACGCACGCCAAATTCGACACCGGACAGGGTTTCCGGCTTCAGATCGGCATTCGCTTCGGTGACCGTATTGCCAATACGAAATGGCCGGTACAGCTCATTCAGGCTGGGCGGGCGAAACCCGCTATAGGCCGCGACACGCCACACGACCTCATGCGACGCCGTATAGGCCAGACCCAGACGCCCTGTGCCGATCAGATAGGATCGGCTGGCCGGATGAAGGCTTAGTAAGGTCTCATGATTGGTCAGGTCGGTTTCCGTGCGATGCGCCTCCGAACTGCGCCAGTTATCCACCCGTAAGGCGGAACTTAACGCCCACGGCCCGAAAGATTGCGTGCCTTCGCCATAGACGCCTAATTGCGATGTCGCACCACCGGATATCCGGTAGCGGCTCGGAGCCCCTGCCATGTACCTATAGAGTTCGCGCGATTCCCCTTCATTGCGACGGCCATCCAACCCGACTTCCCATTCGGTCATTGTTGTTTGGTGACGGATCGCCGCATTAAAGCCCGTGCCGGTCGCCGGTGTCTTGAATTGCTGATTGGCCCGCGCCGTCGATGAGCGGTCATCGGCAACCGATACGGATATATTGCTGAGGTCTGAAGTCTTGCGCCACACCTGCAGGCGCAAACCATTGCTATTTGCAGTCGGGGCGCGGGTGAAGCTGGCGCTCAAAGTATCGCCGCGCGCCACAGAACTGGCGCCCTCAAGGCCCGTATCGCGGCGACTGATATAGCTGCCGGCCAGAATATCCAACTGACCGCATAGTCCGGCGGGGCAAACAGAGTGCTGATAATTGCCAAGCCAGGACAGGTCGCGGCCAAAGGTGGCCACATCCGCCGCACCGCGCTGGCGGTCGCGTACCGGAGACGTGCCATTTAAGGTGTCCGCCATAGCGTAAACCGCCAGATCGCCAAACCCGGCCCCCATATCGACGCGCCCCGCGCCCTGCTCACCGGCTTCGATCCGGCCATAGGTCGCAAGTGCCTGAGGCGCGGTCAGAACCAGGTCAATCACCCCCGTCAAGGCCCCTGCGCCATAGGCGCCGCCGCCCGCGCCGCGTACCACATGGCCATGTGCCACAGCCATTTGTGGTATGGCCGACCAGATCACCCAGTTGCCGAACGGATCATTCTGCGGGATACCATCCAGCGTCACCAGAGCGCGACCGGCACCGGACGGGGCAATGGCCCGCAAGCCGATCCCTTGCACGGTCGGATTGGCTGTCAGCGACGATGAGCGGCGAAACAGGGCCGCCTGACTTGTCCGTTTTAATACCTCATCGACCGAGCCGCCGCGCGTCATCTCATCGGCCCCGATATCTACGACGCCAAAGGCCCGGTCACCGCGATAGGCGTCAAACCGATTGGCCGTGACCACCACCTCTGTCGGCGTCTCAGCGCCTGCCGGTGACGGATACAAAAAAAGGGGTGACAGGCACAGGGGCGCAAAACGCCACAGGTTTGGCATAAAAAAATCATTCTTAAAAAGTCGAGACATGACCGTAGGACTGAAGCCTTAGGGCATGACAGTCAAGCCCCATTGCAGCGCAATAGTTTATGCCCGCCCCACGACGATTTACGGCTTTATTTTATCGCTTATGCGAAGGGTAACTGTGCCTGTAGCCGTAAAGACACACAGAGGGCGCACATGAAAGCTTTTATAAAAAAACGTTGACGACCCTGAAAACTGTTGTTCTTCTTGATGGTTTCAGGACCTATTGATCATATGGCGTCTCAGGCACGCATTTACGACCAGTACTGGCATGAGTTGTGCCGCGTTGTGCGCCGCAAATTCGGCAATGGCCCCCCTGACCCTGAAGAAGCCGCTCAGGCCGCCTTTGAGCAGTTGATTTCGGCCATGAAAAAGGGCGAAATCACGAATCCCAGAGCCTTTCTTCACCGCTGCGCCTATAATTATGTTATAGACTACAAACGACGCATAGCGGTGCAACACCGCTATGAGGATGAAATTATTTCATTAAATTTCACGTCTGGCACTGATGAATTCGATGCCCAGCGCGTCTTAGAAGGTAGAGAACGTCTTGCGGTTATTATGCGTACCGTTCAGGACATGGAATCAAAGAGGCGAAGGATCCTTTTGTTGCATACGATTGATGAACTGAGTTTTGCCGAGATTGCTCGCAAGATGAGCCTGTCACCCACGCGGGTGATGCAGCTTTTCGCGGACGCTCTGGCTCAGTGCGCGCGTGTGGCAAGGGAAAATGACGCCCGGACGTCAGATGTGACCGCAACGACGGTGACAACAGGGAAGAATGGGAAGTGAACATGTCAAAGGGCATGAGCGAACAAGCTGGCATCGATAAGGCTGCCAGCGAATGGTTCACGCGCAGGCGTTTGAATCTGAGCGCGAATCTGCGTTCGGATCACGCCACTGAGGCAATGGCAACGGACGAACAGGCCGAATTTCTGGCCTGGATGCAGACGGATGCCCGCCACCAGGAGGCCTATCAGCTTATGGAACGGACATTTGATGATGTCCTGTGGGCCATACCCAATTCGAATTTTGGTGAGCGCACCCGGCGCCTGAACTGGCGGCACTGGGTCTATGCTCTGGTGGCGGGCGCGGCCTGTCTGGCGGCGGCCACGGTCATGATTCAGACACCTGATGTGCGTCTGGAATCCACCCCTGTGGGCCAGACGCGCGAGATCGCCTTGTCGGATGGCAGCCAGATCACCCTGTCCGGGCGATCAAGCGTCGAAATTCGTTACAGCCTTCTGGCGCGGCGCGTCACGCTCAAGTCGGGTGAGGCGTTTTTTGATGTCAAACATAATGCCCTGCGTCCATTTCACGTCAATGCCGGCAATCTGGTTGTCCGCGACATCGGCACGCGGTTTGATGTCAATCTGCGTCCGGCCTCACTCGAAGTAGAAGTGCTTGAGGGGGAGGTGGCTGTGGCCTATGCCAAGGGCGAAAAGCCCGCCGCACGAACCAAAAGAGATACACAGCTGGTGGCCGGCGACAATCTGCGCGTGGCCACGGATGAGAAGGGCCATGCCACGGAGACGGATTGGGTCATCCGCCACGAGACCTCATATACCGATAAGGCGTCCCCGTGGAGCGAAGGACGCATGGTCTATGACAACGCCCCTCTGGGCGATATTGTCGCCGATCTGAATCGTTATTATGGCCCCGGCATTGTGATTCAAAATCAGGCGCTTTCCGATAAGCGCCTGACCACCAGCTTTGCCATTTCCGACATAGACACCTTCCTGAACACCCTGCCTGTGGCGGCGAACGTAAGTTTGCAGCGCAAACCAAATGGCACCGTTGTAATATTGCAACGCAATATAGATGAAACTAACAAATCGTAAATTTGTGATAGTTTTTTGACAATCCCCCCCTGCTGATACGCACAAGCCATCCGTCCTAATGATGTGGAAGCCAACCAATAGAGTTGGCACCTCCTCTCCACATTCACACTTTTTGGGACAAAAGACATGCGTGACGCTGCAACCTTTTTACGAACTGGCGCGAGCCTGATGGCTATAACCGCCGCTTTGTGTACCCTGCCAACCTTGGTGCAGGCTCAGGATTCGGACCAACCAACTGAAGTTATTGTGACCGGTACCCGTGCGACGGGCCTGAAGGCGGTAGACAGTCCCGCCCCCATTCAACTGGTTGATTCAACAGCACTTAAGCGTGTTGGCGCGCCTGATCTGGCCGCAGCTCTTTCGCAAAACGTGCCGTCCTTCAACGTCCAGACCTTCGGCGGCGACATGGCCAACCAGACCCTGTCGGCCCGTCTGCGTGGCGTGAGCCCCAACCACACGCTTGTGCTGGTTAATGGTAAGCGCCGCCACGGCACGTCCAATCTGGCCGTGCTCGGCGGTTCGTTCCAAGGCGGTGCCGCCGCCGATCTCAGCTTCATTCCGGTTGCCTCAGTGGCGCACATCGAAGTACTGACCGATGGTGCTGCAGCGCAATATGGAACGGACGCAATTGCGGGCGTTATCAATATTATCCAGAAGACCAGCACGTCCGGCGGCTCCGTTTCCATGCTGGGCGGCGAGTATATGGATGGCGGCGGCAAGACGGGCGATCTCAGCCTGAATATCGGCATGGCCCCCACACCCCGCTCGTTTTTGAACCTGACCTATGAGTCCAAATTTCATGGCTATTCCGACCGCGGGGCGGCCGATCCCCGCGCCGCTTCCTATCCCATTCTGGATGATGCGCCCGGCACGCCGTTTTTGAACCATATTCATGGGGACGGCATGCAGCGCCTGAATGTGGTTGCCTATAATTTTGGTTATCAGCTCAGTGATAACTGGGACATTTACAGCTTTGGTACCTATGGCCGCAAATATGCTGCCTCGCTGGAAAACTGGCGCACGCCCGACAAGATTCCGACCATCTATCCATTGGGCTTCAATCCGCATGAAGCCAGTAATGAATCCGACTATGCCGGCACATTGGGCATTAGCGGTTCTCTCGGGAACTGGGCTCTGGATCTCGCCACCACCTATGGCGAAGACGCCATGGACGTCTACAATACCGGCTCAGGCAATGTGTCGCTTTATAAAGACACCGGCTATACGCCGACCGAATTCTTTGTCGGCGCCTTTAAGGGCACTCAGGTCACCACAACCCTGGATGCCACCCGCAGCTTTGAGTGGGGCATGGCAGAGCCGGTCAATCTGGCTCTGGGTATAGAGCATCGCCATGAAACCTATGGCATCACACAGGGCGACAGCGCCTCAACCTATAAGGAAGGCTCGCAGGCCTTTCCCGGTTTTGCTGCTACAGACGCCGGTTCGCATTCACGTAACAATCAGGCCGCCTATGCCGACCTGTCCATGAAACCGATCGAGCCCCTGCTGGTCGATGTGGCTGTTCGCTTTGAAGACTATAGTGATTTCGGCTCTACCTCGGTTGGCAAGGTTACGGCCCGCTACGATTTCAGCCCCGCCTTCGCCCTGCGCGGCACGGTGTCGACCGGCTTCCGCGCGCCGACCATGGCCGAAGAATATTATTCCGCCACCAATGTGTCGCCAACCTCGGCCTTTGTGCAATTGCCACCCAACTCGGCCGCCGCGAAGCTCTTGGGCATTAACGGCCTGAAGCCTGAAAAATCCACCAATCTGAGCCTGGGTGTTGTTCTGCACCCGACCTCCGCCTTGTCCTTAACGGTGGATGCCTATCAGATCGACATTGATGACCGCATTATCGGTTCCGGCTCCATCTACGGTTCGGGCGCGCCAGCTGGCGTGCCCAATCTGACCGAAGTCACCGACGCCATTACGGCCAATGGCAATGTGCTCGACTCAAGCGTATCGACCACCGGCATCAATATGTTCCTCAATGGGGCCGACACCACCACCAAGGGTGTGGATGTTGTTCTGTCCTATCCCATGGATTTCGACACATACGGCAAGCTCGACCTGTCTTTGTCGGGCACCTATGTCACCACCGAGGTCAACAAATATCTCAGTGCTTCATCTTTGTTGCCGGCTGATTTGCTGTTCAATTCTACAGTCACTACGCGTTTAGAGAAGCAATCGCCAAAAACCCGCGTGATCGGCAGCGCCTTGTGGAAGATCAAAAGGTTTACCGTCAGCCTGAAAGAAACCTACTATTCTGAAACCTCCTCGGTCACGCTGGGGCCAAAATCCGGCACGGCCTTTGTATCCAAGGTTGAGCCCACTGTCCTGACCGATCTGGATGTCAGCTACAGAATAGGGAGCGGGCTGTCTCTGTCTATCGGCGCAACCAACCTTTTCAACCACTATCCTGAAAAGCAAAATGCCGACCTGATGGCGGAATATTTAGCCCTTAAATACTCCTCTATTGTTTCGCAATATCAGTCCTATTCGCCATTCGGCTTTAATGGCGGGTATTACTACACCAAGCTCACCTACAATTTCTAAGTTGACTCTGCGGTCGCCTGTGAAAAGGCGGCCGCCTGCGCCCCCATATTCAATCAGTTGCCTCAGTGTTTAAACGATCTGCAAGGAGAGACATACGATGATTTATAATGTACCCAAGATTTTAGCTTTTATCGGCCTGATGGGCCTTATCAGCGCGCCTGCGTTTGCTCAGGACGCCGCGCCTCTGCCTGAAATCACCCGCATTTACGCCAAACCGGATTCGTTTCTGGCCACCAGTGTCAGCATACCGGACGGCTATAAGATGATCTATGTCAGCGGCCAATTGGCCGGTGTCGCCAATCCTGATGCCCCCAAGGGCACGGTGGCCGCCTATGGCGATACCGAAACCCAGACCGAATCCATCATGGGAAAGCTTCAGGCCGCGCTTGAGGCTCAGGGCGCCACCATGAATGACGTGGTGAACATGCACGTCTATCTGGCGGCTGATCCTAATCTCGACAACAAGATGGATTTCGCCGGCATGATGAAATCCTATCTGCGCCATTTCGGCACGGCCACAACCCCCAACCGGCCGACACGCGCCGCCTTTCAGGTCGCCAATATGGCGGGCCCGGGCTTTCTGGTCGAGATCGAAGTGACGGCGGCCATTCCGCAAACCAAGTGATTTTCATGTGCGGGCGAAGGCATTTCGCCTGCTTTTTGCAGCTTATTCAAACCATAAAGCCAATATCATGACTGAAAATACATATCGCCCGCTCGTTTCGCGTCGTCGCTTCATTGAAACCATTGCCGCCGTGGCCGGTACCGCCACCATGACCGCCGGTCTGGCCTCATGGGGCGTGGCCACCGCCTCCGCCACCAAAACACCGCCGATGCTGAAAGGCTCCGGCACGGGGAAAAAGGTGGTTATTCTGGGGGGTGGCTGGGCCGGTCTGGTCTCCTGCTACGAACTCAGCAAGCTGGGCTATGACTGCGTCATCCTTGAAGCCAATCCCTTTATTGGCGGCCGGGCCCAGACTGCCCGCAAGGGCACAAAAATTCAGCAACTGGGTAAAGATCCGTTTGAATGTGAATTTGCCGAGGGCGAATATCTGAACTACGGCCCGTGGCGCATTCCGTTCAACCACTATTCCACCCTCTATTATACCCGCCTGTTCGGCATTCCGGTTGAAACCCTGGTCAATGCCAATGACGCCGCCTATGTCTATTCGTCCAAAGGCCCTCTGGCCGGAAAACGCGTGCGCCAGTTCGAGATCAAGGCCGATGTGCGCGGCTATACGGACGAGCTGATGTGCAAACTGGCCGCCAGTGGTCAGCTGGATGGCTATATGTCTAAGGAAGACGAAGAAAAATTCGTCGAATATCTCATCAGCGAAGGCTATCTGACGCGTGATACAAAAGCTTATCAGGGCACAACCGGACGCGGCTTTGATGTCAATCCGGGCGCGGGCCTTGTTCCCGGCCCCGGCGTGCCGTCCAAACCCTATAGCTTTTCCGATGTGCTGAATTCTGATATGTGGCGGTCCGTCAAATCGGTCGGTGAATTCGAGCAGCAAAACACCATGCTGCAACCCGTTGGAGGTATGGATAAAACACCGCGCGCTTTCGCCAAATATATCGGCGACAAGATCCGCACAAGCTGTCAGGTCGAAAAGATCAACCAAAGCCCAACCGGCGTGACCATCAACTATCTCGATAAGACAAGTGGCGCGCATGAAACCGTATCGGCAGATTACTGCATCTGCACCATTCCGATTTCAGTGCTGAAAAACATCGAGTCCAACTTCTCTGCCCCCCATAAGGCCGCCATGGATCAGGTGGCCTATGCCGCCGTTGGCAAGATCGGCTTGCAAATGAAACGCCGCTTCTGGGAAGAAGATGACGGGGTCTATGGCGGCCATGTCTATACGGATACCGATATCGCCCTTTTGTCCCTGCCATCCTACAATCTGATGGGTAAGACGGGCACGATTCTGGGCGGCTATCTGCACGGATCGACAGCCATTAAATATTCCGCCATGCCCTATCAGGCCCAGATTGACGCCGCCGTTGCCAATGGCGCTCTGGTGTGGCCGGATGCCATGAAGAAGGAACTGGAATCCAGCTTTGCCTATTACTGGCATCTCGATCCCCATAATCTGGGCGGCTGGGCCAATTGGAGCGATGAAAGCCGCCAAAAAGCCTATCCGGTTCTGCTTGAGCCTGATAATCGTATCTATCTGGCCGGTGAGCATCTGTCCTATCTGGGCGGCTGGCAGGCCGGAGCGATTGAATCGGCCTGGCAACAGATTGAAAAACTCCATATGCGCGCCAGCGCCGCCTGATGCCCCCTATTTCCCTGTTGCAGTTTATGAGTTTGCCTATGAAATCCCCTCAATTTCTCAAGTCCACCGTTTTACTGGCAGGCCTGTCGACCGCTCTGGCCATTGGCCTCGGCGGCGCGCAGGCACAGGCCGCGCCGGACGGCCATAAGCTGTTCGTCGAAAACTGCTCGGCCTGCCATCAGGTCACCGGAAAGGGCATACCGGGCGCTTTTCCCGCCCTTGCCGGTGACAAGTTTGTGCTGACCCCGAAAGACGATGTGCTTATCCGCACCGTCTTAAAGGGCCGCGCCGGCATGCCTGCCTTTGCCGACAATCTCGATGATAATACATTGGCGGCCATACTGACCTATGTGCGATCGGCATGGGGCAATAAGGCCCCTGCCGTGAAACCGGCCTCGGTGACGCGCATTCGTAAAAGCGTCAGTTCCGGCAATGGCAGTCCCGTTCATAACTAAGCTGTTTAAAAAGTTTCGGGCCTCAACGGCCTGACCATAGACCTATTCTTGGCAATCGCCAGGCCCCGGGGTGAAGCGTGCCCGGGGCTTCTTTTTCTAAGTTTTTGCGTCGCATCATTCAAAAATCTGTGATCCTTGATCACGGGGGTGTTTCTGTATGTGAACCCCTGAATTTATGACAATGCGTTGTATACAAATAGGTTTGTTTTTAAAATACGTAGGGTGTGAAACGCCTCAGACGGGATTTTTTCGTCCGGTTACTTACTTTTGTACGCCAATTAGCCCCTCACATCTATCGCACATGCGAGATACGTGTCTATTCTGACCTTCTGGCCATTTGCGCTTAGCAAAATCCGGCTTACGGTTGCGTTAAAAAGAAGCGTTCAGGGACCTTCGCCCATGCAGACCTTGCTACGGTCAAAGCTTCCCAACAAAGCCCGCAACAAGGCGCGCACGCCTCTCTGCGTCTTGTTGTTCAGCCTGTCCGTAAGCCCGCTTTCACCCGCCATATCTATGGCGGCCGACGATCAGCGCCAATCCTACGCCCAATCGCCTCAGCCCCTGTCTTTGGCCCTGCAGGATGTGTCGCGCAAGACCGGTCTGGTCGTGGTCGCCCCCTCCCATCTGGTCAATGGTAAAACCACGTCCGGCCTGAGGGGGGCCTATACGCCTGAGCAGGCGCTGAGCCATTTGCTTGCGGGCACTGGCCTTGCCGCCAAAAAAGTATCCGCGACCAGTTTTGTTCTGGTGCGCGTGACGCGGCCGAATATGCAACCCGCTCAACAGGCCGCTCCCGCCAAAAAAGTGCGCCCCCTTGAGGTTATTGTAACTGCCAATTCCGCTCAGGCCCCGCCACGCATACGTCGCGACATCTCCGGCGACAGGCTGAGCCCGGAGCGTCTGGCTTTTTCCGCAACAAGCGATCTGTCTCAGGCCCTTAGCCAGAATATTCCGGCCATAGCCATGCAAACCTATGGGCGCGATGCCGCCAATAATACGCCTTCGGTGCGCCTGCGCGATCTCAGTCCCAATGACACACTTGTGCTGGTCAATGGCAAAAGGCGGCACGGTACCTCCAGCCTGTCGGTCATAGCCAGCCCCTTTCAGGGCGGCGTCAGTGCCGATTTCCGCCTGATCCCCCTAAGCCTGATTGATCATGTTGAGGTGCTGACCGATGGCCTGGCCGGTAGCTACGGCAGTGATGCCATTGCCGGTGTTGTCAATATTGTTCTTAAAACCCATCAGACCGGCGCCAGCCTGACCACATCGACCGGCGCTTATTTTGACGGGGGAGGGGACACCGCAGACCTGGCCGCCAATATGAGCGTAATCAACACGTCCTCGGCTTTTCTGCAGGTCAGTTTCCAGACAAAATTTCATGATTACAGCCAGCGCGGGGCCGTCGATCCGCGCGTACTGAACTATCCTGAACTGAAGACACACACAGACTATCCTTATCTCAATAAGGTGGTCGGTGACGGGGCCTATCGTCTCAATGTCTTTGGCTTCAATGCCGGCCGGGATCTGAATGCGCAGTGGCAGGCCTATGGCTTTGGCATATTTGGCTTTAAGACCGCCAGTTCGCGCGAAAACTGGCGCACGCCCGATCGCTTGCCCGACCTGTTTCCTGAGGGTTTTACGCCGCACGAAGCCGTTAATGAACAAGACAGCGACCTGACCCTTGGCTTGCGCGGGCAGATGACAGACTGGGCGATAGATGCAGCGCTCAGCCGGGGCACAAACCGTCAGGATATAAGCAATTATGGCGGGGCCAATATCTCACTTTATGCCGATACAGGGGCCACGCCGACCCGGTTTTACATCGGACGGTTCACCCGCAACCAGTTCCTGTTCAATCTGGATGCCCATCGTGACTTTTCATGGGATGCCACCCGCACCTTAGCCCTTTCGCTGGGGCTGGAAGTCCTGAAAGACTCCTATGGTATCGAAAAGGGCGATGCGGCTTCGATCTATAAGGAGGGCGCGCAGGGATTTCCCGGCTTTTCCGCTCAGGATGCAGGCCGCTATCAACGCAAGGCCGGTGCCGCTTATCTGGATATGTCCTATGACGACAAGACACGCCTGAAGCTAAACGCCGGCGGACGCATCGAACAGGTTGACGGCTTCAAAGCGGCGCTCATTGGCCGTTTCTCGGCACGATTGGCCATGACGCCGAATCTGGCCCTGCGCTTGTCGCTGTCGAATGGCTGGCGGGCCCCGTCTCTGGCCGAATCCAACTATTCCGCCACCAATGTCAGCCCCATAGCCGCGACCCTGCAACTGCCGCCCGGCTCTGAGGCTATCCGGTCTCTGGGC
>JBAWDM010000067.1:0-1516 GCA_049590735.1 Asticcacaulis sp.
ATTAAGCTGCGTGGCTTTCGGCGCGGCGCAGTGACCAGAAGCGGATGGTGCGTTGAGCGGTATCACGCGGCAATTTCGTATATAGCTGGCCATATTCACTGGCCTTGCCCATGGCATTCGGATGATCGGACAGGATAATCATCACATAAGTAAGGAAGAGGGCCCTATCGAGATCGGCCGCTTTGCAGGCAATGGCAATGCCGTCAATTTCCTTTTTCTCGACCAGATGGCGCGCGGTCAGGAAATCCAGATCGGCCATTTGCGACAGGGCGACCAGAAAATAGGTCGGGTTCGGGTCGCGCATATATTTGGCCAGAAGCGCCGGTGTCAGACGCGCGCTGCTGCGCAAGGCGGCAATATCGGCGGAGATGGCTTCATAGTCGGCAGGGAAGCTGCCGTAAGCCACGGCAATCTTGTTGCGGCCCTTGGCCAGCGCCTGTTCGACCATAGCCGGATCCAGTTTGGCATTTTCGGCGACGATGCGTTCACGCAGGCGGGATTCGACGACAAAATACATGTCATTCATCAGATCAATCGGCATGTCGGGGCGATTAACGACCACTTCATGCAGGGCCGGATTGGCCTGAGCGCGTTGCACAACCGTCTCATTAGAAGCGCGTGACAGGCGGGCACCGTCATTACTCAGCAAGGTGTGCAGGGTGCGGTCGTCACCCCGGTCAACAATCACGCCGGATACGTTTTCCGAGACTTCTTCGCGCTGGGAGATGGCGCGCAGGTGATCCTGACCCTGTGTTTTCACAATATGAATCAGGTCGCTTTCGCTGAGGGCCTTGGATCGCGTCAAAATCGGTTCGGCAATGGAAATGTCATCTGAGGCTAAGCGCCGCAGCAGGCCCAGCGGTGCATTGCGCACCTGAGACAGGCTTAGCGAAATCTCGGCGCGGACAGCCGTTTCCATATCGACGGAAAGCTGGCTCATCACCGTGTCATAAAGCGCCAATTCCGGCGCCGCAATCTCTTCGGGATGGGTCATAAAGATGCTGGTCACCTGACGCAGCAGCTCACGCCGGCGCGTGCTGGACGGTTCCTTGGCCAGTTCAATGAGATTCATCAGGGATGAACCGGATTGTGAAGAAAGAGAAGCGGTTGACATGGGGTGCCCCGAAAACGGTATGGAAAACGGTCTGAAATATTGGCAGTTAGAATTTATTTGAGGTTGAGGTCGTCAGAATCGGAAGCTGAGCCGGAATCTTTATCCGCATTGGGATCGCCGCCTTCGACGGTATTGAGTGTGCCACCCAGCAATGCCCCTGTGGCGCCTTCGGTGACGGTAATAGGATCGGGGGTCAGGCCGTATTGCCGATGCAGGCTGTAATAGCGCGGCTCATCGGCTGCACTTGTGTAATGTTCGCCCGGAATAAAGACGTGATCGGTTTCCTGAGAGGCCAGAGAGGCCGCCGGTGCGGGTGCCGACGCGGTAGCGGTCAGGATGGGGGCTGGTTTGTCTTCAGTTTTTTTAGATGTTTTCTGTGCGGGATTTGCCGAAGTTTGAGTT
>JBAWDM010000068.1:0-9173 GCA_049590735.1 Asticcacaulis sp.
GCCTCAAGGTGCTCTTTCACGCGTGCTTCAAGCGTTTCCGACAGGATTTTTCCGGTGGGATGCGCTTCATCCTTGATCTGGCCACGAACAACAGCGCGAATGGCATCCATATGGGCTTCGACCAGTTTCCAGGGCGCAACGGCGCGCTTATTTTCCTCATCCAGCATCTTACACAGGGAGCCGGAAATGCGGGTGATTAACGGAAAGCCATAGGTCGTGCCAAGGCCTTTCAGGTCATGCGCCCGATAAAACAGCAGATCAGCATTGACCGTATTCAGGCCTTCTTCCTTGATCTGAAGCTGCACATCTTCGAGTTTTTTAATTTCATCCATTAACCAGGATTCAAAATGCGTCGACAGGTCAGCCAGCGCCGCCTCCGCCTTTTCGATGGCTTCCTTATCCAGCGCGCCCAACCGGCCGCCAACCTTGGCGCGCAAAGTGTTAGGTATTTGAATAATTTCAGCTTTTTCAAAAATCGACATGTAAAAAGACTTTCAGGGTATGGATCTGATGCCTAAGTCTTACACGCAGGTCATTTAAGAAGGCCTAATAGGATCAAAAAAAATCAGGCAGTTAGCCATATTAACTGACAAATTGTTCCGCCATGACACGTTCGTCGTAACCATTGCCGGCGTCGAACAAAAGGGTGGCCTTCAGATCTATGGCTTCGCTGATATCGACACTGATGACATCGCGGACATCAAAGGTATCGGCTGCGGCACTGATGGGGCGTTTGTCTGATTCCAGCGCTTCGATGCGGACATTGGCTGTGTGCGGCAAGATGGCGCCGCGCCAGCGTCTCGGCCGGAAGGCACTGATGGGGGTGAGCGCCAGCGCCTTGGCTGTCAAAGGGATGATCGGGCCATGTGCCGACAGATTATAGGCGGTAGAGCCCGCAGGCGTGGCCACCATGACACCATCACACATCAATTCATCCAGACGCACCTTACCGTCAATCAGAATACGTAGCTTGGCGCCCTGATGCGATTGCCGCAATAGGGAGACTTCGTTGAAGGCCAGAGCGGTCTGTTGCTCACCGGAACGGGTTTGTGCCTGCATGCGCAAGGGGCTGATCAGCGTGCTTTCGCTTTTCATGATGCGCTCCAGCAGGCTGTCTTCGGCATAATCATTCAGCAAAAAGCCGACCGAGCCGCGATTCATGCCGAAAATCGGAATCTGGTCATCCAGATAGCGGTGAACGGTTTGCAGCAAAAACCCATCTCCGCCCAAAGCCACCATGACGTCCGGCTTAGCTGACGATCCATACAGGCTTTTGAGACGGGCGCAGGCAGCCTGAGCTTCGGGCCGGTCTGAGGCGGTGAAATCAAGACGTAGAGACATTATATATGACAGGGCCTGCGTGGACGATATGCCTATCTATCCTGTTTTTTAGCTTTAAGTCTAATGCGCAGTTGTGACGGCAGGCAGCAAGGCTTTAAGTTTTTGTCCGGCAAGGGCGGGGGACAGCTCAAATATCGACAAAATAAGCGGTGTCGTCACAGGCACAGGCCGTAATGTCTCAGCCAGACCCGCCTGCCAGTCACGTAAAGCCTGCGGAAACACGGCGCGATCCACGCCCACCGCGCACAGGCTAAGGGCCAGAGGCACGGATGAGGGGGTGTTCAGCGCCGCCCTGAGGGCTGCGGTTTCGCAGGTGAGGCGTTGCGACAGGGCCTGCACAAAGCCAGCGGTTTCGCCGCCGCGCAGAAGTGCCAAAAGCTTAAGATTGGCATGGTTAAGGGTTGTTTTTTGCTTTGGCTTATCCGCCGGTACGGCCCGACCTGAGTCCGGCGCGCCTGTCCGTGCCAGAGCCATCACGACCTGTTCATGGGGCGGGTCGGCCGCGTCTTTGAGTAGGGGCGTGATCAGCAGGGCGGGCATGTGTCTCAACAGTAAAAGCGTACGAATGGATTCGCCGACCCTGAGTCTGAACAAACAGGGTGAAGACTTACTTAATACTGTTTTATGCGGAGGATATTATACACAATAAAGATATAGTCTCCGCAAGTGGATTGAAAATGCCTGTTGTTAATCTTGTTTAAATTGAATGTCGTTTAAGCTCACTATCAGTTCAGTGTATCAATTAAAAAAGGGCAGTCATGTCCATTGCGTCAGATAAGGTCGGTGAAGTTGGGAGCAGTCGGCGCGACATAAGCGAGGATATGGCTATGCCGCGCCTGCGTAAAGAGGGTTTCGAAGAGCTCATTATCGAACGCGATGATGCGGTTGAGATCATCGAACGCCTGCGCGAAACCCATGTGGACATTGATGGTCACGCTTTTTTACTCAAGCTGGATACATTGATTGTCCGTATGGGCCGAAAGTGGGAGTTCAAAAAAGATCTGGTTTTTGAACATCTGAATACGGCCTTTTGCCGCGCCTATCCTGAACCCAACTGGTGTATTCCCATCAATGAGGATTGCTGGCTGGGCATGATCCCCGAAGCGGGGCCGCGCAAAGGCGCCCTTTTTGTCAGCGAAATTTGGCATGGCGTCTGTAATTTTTTTGTCGGCGATATGTCGGACATTGAGGTGCCCATCTATGGCGTGCTGGCCGAAGATGTCGACAGGCTGGCGATCCGCCCCATTGAAACCCGCAGTTTTTTTGACACGGAGAAGCCGGTCAAGGCGTCCGGTGACACGCGCGGTGCTATATCAGCGCCTGACGACAGCCAAAATGCGCAACGGCCGGCCATTGTGGCGGCCGCTTTGGTCTATGCCGGCCGCAGCCTGAAGGTCGCCACCTCCATAGAGCCTCTGTTTGAAATGAAGAAGATGGTTATGATTGGCCATCGTCTGGAATCTATGGTCGTCGACAGTATCGACAATACGCTTCTGGATCGCAAAGCGCGTATGAACCTCGATTGGGGTCTGCGTGAAATGATTGATATTATGAATATTGATCAGGGCCTCAAGCTGCTGAAAATGCGCAGCCCGGAACAACGCAAAATGATGATGGTGGTGCCGGCTGCCTTCTCAACCTTTGCTTCGGCGCGCGCGCGTCAGAAGATCACCGCCGATGTAACCCGTGCCGCCAATGAGATGGGGCTTAAGATCCTGTTTGAGGTGCGCGAACTGGATGGGGTGCCGCCGCATCGCGTGCTTGAAATTGTATCCATGATCAAGCCGTTTTGCATGACGGTTGTGGGCGCGGTTAGCGCCGATCGCAAGCTGATTTCCGGTCTGAACAAATGCGGCCTGTCGGGGGTTTGCATTGAATATGACGGCGGGCGTCGCGACGAAGAGGCTTTGCGCGATTATCTGACGGGGCTGGCCACGGCGGCCAAGCTTTCGGCGGGTGCCTGCATGATGCACGGATTTGAAACCTATCGTCAGATGGCCCTGGCGCGCCTGGCGGGGATTACGCACGCCAGTATGCGCACGGCGTCATTGATGTCATCCAAGACACCGTCTCAGGCCTCGGATACCCCTGCGCCCCCCTCTTAAACGCTTTTAAGAGGGATTGCGTTTTATTCAATCTATGCAAATCTAAGCTTCTGATGTGCGAGGGGGGCTTTGATTGCGTAACACAAACAGTCTTGCCTGCCTTGCAACGTTTTTGCTGATCTGTCCCCTGCAGGCGCAGGCCGGTGCCTGGCCGCAAGCGCCGGGCCACAGCCAGATCATTGTCAGCTACGAACCGGCCACCGCGCAGGAGGCGTTCGATCCGACGGGTCAAAGGACAATCGCCCTTACGGGTTGGGAACAAAACGATGGCTCAGTTTTTCTGGACTATGGCATAAGCCAGCGTCTGACCCTGACGACCAAGCTGAATTTTAAGGACTATCGTACGGATTATACGCGTTTTTCCGGACTGGGCTCTGTGGAGATTGGGGCCAGATGGACTGTCCACAAAAGTGATAGTTTCGTTCTGGCTTTAGGCACCAGCCTGGAGGGCTTAGGCAAGGCGCGGCGCAATGACTTTGAAGCGGGTGGCAGGCCCGGAACAGATGCCGATCTGCGGGCCTATTTCGGCAAAAACATTCAGCTATTCGGCCAAAATGCTTTTGTCGATATTCAGGCGGCCCGTCACCTGAGAGCGCATGAGGCGTCCCAGTGGCGGCTGGACAGCACGCTGGGGGTCAAAACATCGGATAGATGGATGCTGATGACCCAGATCTTTGCCGGTCAGACCGATCCGGCACCCTGGGGTCGCGCCAGGTGGGTCAATGTGCAATATAGTATGGTGCGCAGTTTGGGCCTATCCCATGCGACCTCCCTGCAACTGGGGATACGGCAAACCATATATGGTGAAAATGTCCCCGCCGTTCAGGCCCTGATTCTGGGGCTGTGGCAGAATTTTTAGGGCGCTGCCGAAGCGGAACCCGAACTTGCTTGGGCATCATCAACAGGGGTGGTTTCCAGCTTCAGATAGGCCAGCAGATTGTGGCGATCGGTTTCGTCCTTGATGCCCTGATAGCTCATCTTGGTGCCCTTAACGACCGTTTGCGGGGCGGCAATATAGGTGTCCAGCGTGGCGAAATCCCAGACCACATTATGATTTTTCATGGCTTCGGAATAGGTATAGCCGGGCTCTGTGCCGGATTTGCGGCCAAACAAACCATAGAGATGCGGGCCGGTCAGGTTCATCTTATTGGCGGTAATGGTGTGACAGGCGCGGCATTTAACGAACTGCTGTTCGCCGGCGGCCAGATCGGCCGTATCATAAGGGGCCGGAAAGCTGGCCTGAATGGTTTTCTTTTCAGCATCGGTAAATACATGCGGCGCGGCCATGGTGATGGTTTCGCCGTCATCATTATCCGCCACTCTTTCGGGGGGCGGGGCCTTATTGCAGGCGCTGAGGAGGAGGGCGGCTGTGGCCAGAACGCAGACTGATTTGATCATGAGATTATCCGCCATTTTGATGAGCTGTTGTCACTTTTTTAAGCCACACAAAGGACTTTGGCGAGGGAATTTGCAGTGTAATAGTGTCGCAGGCTAGCTTAGCGCGGTGCGGCGGTCGTGCCTCTGATGATCAGGGCATAGTCCAGCTTGCGGGCCTCTTTGGTTTTGGTCGCCAAATTGCCACCCAAGGCCTTGACGAGAATATCCACGGCCTGTTCGCCCATATCCGAAATGGGCTGGCGGATGGTGGTCAGGGGCGGCCACACGCTTTCGGCACCCGGGCTGTCGTCAAAGCCAACAATTGACATGTCGCCCGGAAGCGACAGGTCATGTTTCGCTGCCGCCGTTATCATGCCAAAGGCAATCATGTCGCTGGCGCCGAAGATGGCGGTTGGGCGATCGTCCCATTGCATTATGCCTTCACCGGTCTCAATCGCGCCATGTGTGGTTGCCTCATCGACCTCGATAAGCGGATAGGGGGGCACACGGCCCTGATCGCGGAAAAAACGGGTATAGCCGTCATAACGGTCAAGGCTGGCGCCCGTCACCTTAAAGCCGACATAGAGGATCTGGCGGTGCCCCAGTTCCCACAAATGTGTCATGATGTCATAGGCAGCATCGGAATCGTTCATATAGATATAGGAGGAGCGCTCAAGCTGGATGCGCGGAGCGATGCGGACATAGGGGATGTCCAGTTCCTCAAGCATATCCAGTATCTCCGGATTGTCGCACATGGGCGGCGGTACGATCATGGCGTCAAAGCGCGACGACCGAAGGCGTTTCATGACCACCTGACGGTCTTCCGGCTCTTCACCGCGCATGGGCTCCATTATCATGTGGTAACCCAGTTGCCGGGCCGCACGCATCACGCCTGTCTGTAAAGCATTGTAATAATAGTGGACGTTTTCGTTGAAAATCATCAGGCCGATCAAATAGCTGCGCGAACCGGGCAGGGAGCGTGCCGCCGCATTGGGCTTAAAGCCGTGCGCGTCGATAATGGCCTGAACGCGCGCGCGCGTAGTGCTGCCGACACCTTTTTCCTGGTTGAGAACCCGCGAGACGGTTTTGATGGAAACATTCGCCTCGCGGGCAATATCAATAATGGTCAGATGTCGCATGAACAGTCAGATGCCTAAGGGGCCTCAGGGAAGGGCTTGAAAATTACTCCCTGAGACTTAATCCATTCATGGGGAGAGTAAACAGTTTAACCGGATCTATGGCTTTCGTTTGGCAGCCTTCAGGGTTGTGCTGCTTTTGAGGCCCGCATCTTCGGCATCATGTGCGACGGTGATACCATAGGCGCCGGCGGCCTGCACCCAGCTATTGGTACTGACATCAAAGCTGGAGAGCAGGCGCGAATCGGCGGTCAGGGAGACGGTCGTGCTTTCGCCGGTCGCCAGATCGACCTTGGAGAAGCCGATCAGGCGCTTGGTGCGCGCATTTGGGGTTTGCTCCAAATAGACCTGAGGTGCATCCTTGCCGCGAATCTTGCCGGTGTTGGTGACCTTGAAGCTGACATTCAGGGTGTCGCCGCCGGTGACCTTGACGTCGCTATAGCTGAACTGGGTATAGGACAGGCCGTAACCGAACGGGAACAGTGCCTTTTGATTCAGCGCCGAGAAGCGGCGGTAGCCAATATCGGCCCCTTCGTCATAACGGACATCAAAGACCTGACCTTCCGGCGTATCCAGCCCCGGTATGACGGCACGCGGATACTGGTCGATGGAGACCGGGAAGGTCACAGGCAGGTGACCGGACGGGCTGATCGCGCCGGTCAGGACATCGGCAATGGCCTCACCGCCCTTTTGGCCGGAATACCAGGCCTCGATGACGGCCGGAGTCTTTTTAAGCCACGGCATGCTGACGGCACCGCCGGTTTGCAGAACGACAACGGTATGCGGGTTGGCATCAGCAAGGGCGCTGATCAGGTCATCCTGCCCGTCAGGCAGGTTCAGATTGGGGGCATCGTCGCCTTCGGCCATCCATTGATTGCCAAAGACAATGACCAGATCGGCGGCCTTTGCCTTACGTGCGGCCTCAGCCGGATAGCGGCCGGTGTCAAAGCGGATCGTGGCGTTCGGCAGGCGCTCCTTGAGGGCCTTCAATGGCGATGACATATGGAAGTTCATGCGGTTAAACGACGCCATCATGCCTTCGCCACCCACGGGAAGGGCCAGTTGCGCCGTATCTGCCGTTACCTGAGAGGAGCCGCCACCCGACAGGACGCCGGCATCGGCATGGCCGCCGACAATCAGGATGGTTTTAGCCGTGGCGGCCAGCGGCAGGATATTGTTATCATTCTTAAGCAGGACAATACCTTCGGCGGCCGCCTGACGAGAGACTTCGGCATTGGCGGCCCGATCAACCGTGACAGGTGCCTGAGGGTCAAACAGACCGGCGGCAAACATGGAGCGCAAAATGCGGTGGGTCATGTCGGACAGGCGGGCTGCCGGAATAGTGCCCTGTTGGACGACGGCCTTAAGCGGAGCACCGAACCAGATGTCTTTGTCGAGCTGTTCGCCGGATTGTTGGTCAAGGCCTTTGACGGCAAAATCCGTTGATTTCACCGTGCCCCAGTCGGACATCACATAGCCCTTATAGCCCCAGTCGGTTTTCAGCACCTTATTGAGCAGGTGATCATTGCCGCAGGCATAGGCCCCATTGACCAGATTGTAAGAACACATGACCGATCCGGGCTGACCTTTTTCAATGGCAATCTGGAAGGCCAGCAGATCGGATTCGCGCATGGCCTGTTCGGAAATGACGCTGTTGGCGAAGTTGCGGCCGGTTTCCTGATCATTGATGGCATAATGCTTGACGGTCGAAATAATGTGCTGGTCTTCAATGCCCTTAATGGCCGCACCCGCCAAGGTTCCGGCCAGAAGGGGGTCTTCGCCGACATATTCAAAATTACGACCGCCGCGCGGATCACGCGCCAGATTAACGCCGCCCGCAAGCTGCACATTGATGCCGCGTGAGCGGGCTTCTGCGCCTACGACCGCGCCGCCCCTATAGGCCAGATCAGCATTAAAGGTCGCTGCCAGTGACAGGCTTGAAGGCAGGGCGGTGGCGGTGTCACCGGGGCGGGCACCACCGGGATTGGTGACGCCCAGTGAGGCATCGCTTTCCTGTTGGGCCGGAATGCCCAGACGCGGAATACCCTGAATGTAACCGGCCGATCCGATAGCGCCTTCCGGCAATTTCATGCCTGGCATTAAGATCATGGCCATAGGCCCGTGGACAAGGCTGATGCGCTCATCCAGCGTCATTTCCTTTTCCAGTAGGGTGGCGCGCTGATCGGGGCTCAGGGATTTATTTAACCAGGGACTGGCATCGGCGGCAAATGTGGCCGGTGCCGAAACACTCAGCGCCAGCAAGAGAGGGGCCGTGGCGACGACTTTTTTTAAAGCAGACGCGATTCGTTGTGTCGATGTCATTGGATGTCCCTGAGAGGATGCCGTGCAGGCGCTGATTAGCCACAGCCGGCATTTTTTGGTTATAAAAAAGAGGCGCTCCCGAAGGGGAAGCGTTTCAAGAGCGCCAGTCATCACATTGTCGAAAGGGTTAAAGCTTTCGCATAAACGTTGCTGTCAGATGCGTGCGCCAGTCATAGAGCCCGCATTTTTAGAGGGAAGAGTGATAGACAACGTTGTCTCAATATTAACGATTTTTATCACGTGTCAAGACTATTTTATAACGCAAACCTATATGTGCCTGAGTGGGGCTGTCTTATTTATTAAATTTCCTTAATCTTTGCGGCGCAAGATGGGATGCGTCAAGCGCGGTTGATCTCACGCGGGGCCTGTTTGATGTGACAGGGCGGCGGCTCAACTATATGCTGTGTAATTACCTGAATATAAACATATTATATTAAATATGCCTCTCGATTTAAGGGGATGGGTTGACGATTTCACCGTCTATGATCGTGCCTTTCAGGCCAACCATCTATGCCCCCGTCTGTCGTAACGGCGCGTGAGCAAGGGCATTTAACGCCCTTATCCGCATCTATATATATTGACAGCGTTGTCCTTATGCGTGCAGTTAAATTTGCTGTAAAATCAGATTAAAAAGGTAGCGACAGGGACCAAACGCTTACAAAGATCAGACTCTATAAGGATCAGACTCTCACAGACCTGCGACGGCCCAAAAGCTTTATCGCCGTGCCTGTCGAAATTCATATCCGGACGCCGCCAAATCTGCTAAAATTTGTTCACGATAAGGTCCGCAAAGCCGGATCAGGAGAGGAAACCATGTCTTTGAAATTCAAGTCGTCCGTGAGTATGCGGGCTTTTATCCTTATGGGCTCGCTCAGTGTGGCCGCCTTTACCC
>JBAWDM010000069.1:0-8231 GCA_049590735.1 Asticcacaulis sp.
GTTCTGGTCGATTCCCAACAATGGCTGGCGGCTAAAGCCGAGATTCGAAAAACCGCTGAGGCAGGATATGCCAAGGTCATCAACCCGTATCTGCCGGATGTGACCGACCTGTCGTGCCCTGTCTTCCACAACGGGCAATTTGCCGCGGCCCTCACCCTGCCCTATATCAAAACACATAAAGGGCCTCATCTGATCTGGTGTCTGGCCGCTTTGCAAAGGGCTGCTGAGGATATCCACACATCCCTTAAACGTGAAATTCTGGTGGCTTGAGACGAAGCCAATGGCAAAAACAATGCCAGATTACCCTGATATTACAGATTACAGGCACCTATCAGGGATGTATAAAAAGAGCATGCCACTGATTAGCCTTCAGAATATTGCGTTCAATTATATAACTCCTGACAGACGAGTTGAGGCCATACGCGGCCTGTCTCTGGATATAGAGCCCGGTGAATTTGTCGCTATATGCGGCCCGTCAGGTTGCGGAAAATCGACCCTGCTTAATATATTGGGTACGCTTGAGCGTCCCTCTTCCGGCCAGTATATTTATGATGATCAAAATCTCGCCACGCGCCCCCCGGCTATATGGCGCAATTAGGGCCAATGATATTGGATTTGTGTTTCAGAGCTTCAATCTGATCGAAAGCCTGACGGTTTATGAAAATATCGAACTGGCCCTGATGTACCGTCACGCGCGCATGCGACACGTGCGCGAACGTATCATGGAGGCCATGGATCGCGTCGGTATTGCCCACCGCGCCAGCCATTTGCCGCGCCAGCTTTCGGGCGGACAACAGCAACGCTGCGCTATTGCGCGCGCCATTGTCGGCCATCCGTCCATCCTGCTGGCGGATGAACCGACCGGCAATCTCGACTCAGAAAATGCGGCGCAGATTTTTAACATCCTCAAGGGTTTGCATCAGGAAGGCAGCACACTTGTGGTGGTCACCCACTCACCCGGTCAGGCCGATCAGGCGGAACGCGTTGTTGAAATGCTGGATGGCCGCATACAGTTTTCACGACGTCGTATAACATGAGCCTGCGAATCGGAGGCCTTGTTCATATATACCGCGCGCTTTTGCGGTTCTGGGGTTTGAGCCTGCTGAACATATTTGGTCTGGCCATTGGATTTTGCGCAGCCATGACCATTGCGCTCTATGTCCGCGATGAACTGACCTTTGATAATTTTATACCTGACGCCGATCAGATTTTCCTGCTGTCAAGCGTCTATAGCCCTCCTGGCAGCCCGATGGTCAGTAATGACAAATCACCGGCCGGTCTGGCACGCTGGCTTCGGACTGACTCTCCCGCCGTTGCTGCGGTTACGCGCGTGCATCCCGGTGAATGGTCGGTAAAATCGCCACAATTTTTCGCTCTGGAGCATTTTTACTGGGCCGATGCCAATCTGTTTGATGTGCTGCCGCTCAAGGCGGTGGCCGGTGACCTAAAAACGGCCCTTAATCGGCCCTTCAAGGTCGTATTGACCCAAAAAATGGCCCGCCGTTATTTCAACCGCGAAGATGTGGTTGGTGAATACCTGATCATTAATGGCGGTTCTCCGGTTGAAATTACCGCCGTTCTCGCCGATTTTCCACCCAATACCAGCCTGAAGCGTGAGATTTTCATTTCCGGCCTGTCCGACTACAGCATGTTAAGCGTGCTGGATAAAAGGCCGGGCTGGCAGTGGGCGTCAAGCTATACGTTTTTACGCCTGAAACCCGGGGCGCAACTGACACAGGATATTATCCGACACATTGCCGCCACCCATTGGCAAGGGGACAGTAATTTTCCGGCCGCCTTCAGTCTGACTGCCCTGCCTGATGTGCATTTCAAGCCGGAAGCCGACAGCCAGCTTGTCGTTCGCAGCCACAAGGACACGGTTCTGGCCATGGCGGCGGTCTCAATGGCCATTCTTTTGCTGGCGGCCGCCAATCTGGCCGGTCTCATGACGGCTCAAATTGATGAACGCCGGTCTGAAATGGCCATCCGCAGAAGCTTAGGCGGGCGCCAATCCCAACTTTTTTTATACATATTATCCGAAGCTCTTATCATAAGTCTGGTCAGCATGGCGGTGGGTCTGGCGCTGGTCGAGCGGCTTTTGCCACTTATCAATGCACCGATGGGCCTGAGGCTATCCTTGTGGGCCGCACCCGGTTTTGTGATCAGCTTTATGACCGGTGCCATTATAACTGTTCTGCTGGGGGCGCTTTATCCGGCCTATATTTTGTCGCGGCCGCGCATCGGTCCTGCCGGATACAGGCACGAAAACCGCGCCTATGTCGGCCGCCTCGGCTGGATTGCCACTCAGTTCACATTACTAATCACCTTGTTAATTTCATCCCAGATCGTCCACAGCCAATGGGTATTTGCCACCGGCCCGGCCCTGAAGTTTGACGCCAGCCATCTGCTTCAGATTGTCGTTTATGATCCGCCCAGCCAGCTGGACTTCAAACACAGGATAAAGGCCTTGCCCGGGGTCGCAGACGCCACCTTGTCGCGCTTCATCCCCGAAGACCGGGATGTGCGGCCGGCCTGGACAATATCGGCTGAGGACCGGCGCATCCAGTTCAACCGGCAATCTGTCGACACTAATTTTTTTGATATGTTCAAGGTGTCACTACTGGCCGGCCGGAATTTCAACAGCGTCTATATGGCCGATGTGCCGCCGACTGAGGTGATCCTCAACCGCACCGCTGCGAAGGTCTTAGGCTATCATAGTCCACCAGATGCCATAGGTCACAAACTCAGCTATGATGCTGACAATTTACATAGCCAGTCCACGGTCATAGGCGTGGTGGAAGACATGCGCATCAATACAGTGCGTAAGGCCTTGCAGCCTATGGTTTTCGACAGTCAGGGGAATAGTTTCACCCGCCTGAATGTTAGACTGAAGCCCGGCAACCAGACAGCCGTTCTGACGCAGATTGATCAGGCCTGGCAACAGGCCTATCCCAATGCCAACCCGATTTACCGCTTTTTCTATTCGGACTATTTGTTCGGTCTGTATCAGGATATGATTCAGCAATGGTGGGCCTTTGGGTTGCTGTCAGTGGTCGGCATCTGCTTGTCCATGCTGGGTCTAAGCGGACTTTCCATATATCTGACGCGAGTCAGAAGCCGGGAAATCGCCATTCGCAATGCCTTGGGTGCCCGATTGCCGGACATTATACGCATGCGGCTGCAGCCCTTCGTGAAACCGCTATTGGTCGCCAATCTGGCCGCCTGCCTGTTATCCTGGCTATTGATGTCGTGGTGGCTAAGCTCATTTGATGATCATGTCGCCATGACGCCGATGGCCTTTATAAGCGCTATCGGCCTGACCGACTTTATTACACTTATGACGCTTATTATCCATATTACGCTGACCTGGCCAAATCGCCCCAGTCAGGCCCTGAGAGCCTTCTAGTTTAGCCGCTTTTGCAATTCAATCGCAAAAACTTGTGGATTGCGGCTTATTCTAATTGCATTTGCAAATTATTCGCAATAAGGGGTCGGGCATACCTCCTTCCCGAATATATAGGCGAGCAAAACATGTCCTCCTCCATCAAAAACCGCAAACACGCGATCAACCCCTACGCTGTGGCTCTGGCGGCCCTGACCCTGCCCGGTGTCGTCCTGCCAGGCGTTGTGCGGGCCGATGCCTCTGCTGATATGGATCCCAGAGGTACCGAAGTTACCGTAACCGGTGAACGCCGTCCCTATAAGGCCGATAATTCTGCCAGCAAGAAGGCCACGGCTGAGCTGCTCAATACGCCACAAACCATTCAGGTGATCGGCAAGGAAATCATCCGCGAACAGGGGGCGACCACCCTGACCGAAGCCCTGCGCAATTCACCCGGTGTCGGCACCTTTTATCTGGGTGAAAACGGCAATACCTCGACCGGTGATGCCGTCTATATGCGCGGCTCAGACGCTTCGGGCAGTATCTTTGTCGATGGTGTCCGCGATGTTGCCTCGGTATCGCGTGATGTGTTCAATATCGAATCCGTCGAAGTCCTGAAAGGCGCTGCCGGTACAGATGTCGGTCGCGGTTCCGCCACGGGCGCCATCAATCTCTATACCAAACACGCCGCGCCACGCACCTTCCAGTCAGCCTCACTGGCGGCCGGTGGCGGAGATTTCAGCCGCGCCACCGCCGACCTGAACTGGAAGCTGGCGGAAACATCCGCCCTGCGCCTCAATCTGATGGCTCAGGATGCCGGTGTGGCCGGTCGTGACGAAATCAAGAACAAGCGCTGGGGCGCTGCGGCTTCTCTCGGTTTCGGACTTGGCACCTCTACACGTTATTTCCTCGACTATATGCATGTCGATCAGAATAATACGCCCGATGGCGGCGTCTTTACCATCGGCCTGCCCGGCTATTCGTCGCCGGATGATGCCACCAAGCCCGATTATCGCGATTTCCTGAACACAGCTGCGCCGGTCAATCCGAAAAACTTTTACGGCACTCAGGACGATTTCGACGACATTCAGAGCGATGTGCTCACCTTCAGCATCGAACATGATTTTGATAATGGCCTGCGCCTCAGCAATCTGACGCGCTGGAGCCAGACCGATCAGAATTACCAGCTCAGCGCCATTATGGGACAGGCCGCCACAAGCTCACGCCCCCTGCTGACTCCCGATGAAAACGATCCGTCGAGCTGGACGATTACGCGCCTTGTCAACAACAAGAACATTACCAATACCATGCTGACCAATCAGACCAATCTGCAGGCGCATTTTAACGCCGGTGGTCAGGAACACAGCCTCAGCACCGGCTTGGAACTGATCAGCGAAGAACAAAAAAGCCTGTCCTTCGACACTGCTTCTGCCGGTGCCTATCCGGCGGTCAGCGTCTATAATCCGGATGTCAATGTCGGCGGCTACACCCGCAAGCTGAGCGGCGCCTATAGCGATGGCCAGACCGACACGATCGGGCTTTATGTCAATGATACGGTGACGTTCAATGATGCCTTCCAGATCAGTGCCGGCCTGCGTCTCGACAACTATAAGACGACTTACACATCGGTCGCCGTTGATGGCACGCAAACGCGCTATGAAGCTAAGGATGATCTGCTGACCGGCAAGCTGGGTCTGGTCTATAAACCAACCGCTAACGGCAGCATCTATGCCTCCTATGCCATCACCCAGCAACCGCCGGGCGGTTCAAATTTCAGCCTGTCGGCCGATACGGCTACCAATGCCAACAATCCGAATGTCGACCCGCAGGAAGCCAGGACCTCGGAAATCGGCACCAAGTGGGACCTGCTTGATAATCACCTGTCGCTGACCGGTGCTTTGTATAAGACTGACTATTCCGACACCATCGCAGCCGACACAGACGGCACCTTCTATCATATCGGCGAAAAGAGCGTATCCGGCATCGAGCTGGGTGTGGTCGGCCAGATCAATCCCAACTGGAATATCAGTGCCGGTTATACCGTCATGGACACAAAGGTAAAAGACGTGCCGGCTGTGACGGCCGACGGGTCGCAAGACCTATCCTACAGCCCTACCGATGCCTTTACGCTGTGGACGACCTATGCCGGCAAACGTTTTACGGTGGGTGGCGGCGCACGCTATAATGGCGAAATGAAACGCGGCAGGGATGGCGCGGTCGGCACGCCCTCTTACGTCAAGGGCTATACCGTCTATGATGCCGTCTTCACCTATCGCCTGACCGAAAAGGTGCAGTTGCAGTTGAACGCTTACAACCTGACCGATAAGGTCTATGTGGCGGCCATCAATAAATCCGGCTATCGGTACACACCGGGCACGCCGCGTACCTTCCGCCTGACGGCCAATATCAACTTCTAAGCCTCAGATTGAAGAACCTCAAAGCCCCGGTGCCTTGCGCCGGGGTGTACGTTCACCGGAGATTGTTTCATGATGCTGCATGTCCCCCATGTTCTGACCCGCGATCAGGTTGACCAGATGCGTGCCCGCCTTGACAGGGCCGACTGGCAGGACGGACGTGCGACCGTGGGTGCACAAGGGGCCGGTGTCAAAAATAACCGCCAACTGCCGGAAAACGGCCCGCTTGCGCTTGAACTGGGTGCGCTTGTTCTGGCGGCTCTGAAAGCCAGCGACCTGTTTTTTTCAGCCGCCCTGCCCAAACGGATCGTGCCGCCCCTGTTTAATCGCTACGAAGGGGGAGAAACCTACGGCCTGCATGTCGACGGGGCCATGCGCCCTGTTGCAGAGGGCTGGTTGCGCACCGACCTGTCCTGCACCCTGTTCCTCAGCGATCCGGAAGATTATGACGGCGGTGACCTGGAGGTTGTCGATACCTACGGCTTGCACGATGTCAAACTACCGGCCGGCGATCTGATCCTCTATCCCTCCACCAGCCTGCATCAGGTGACGCCGGTGACCCGCGGCGCCCGTATCTGTTCGTTTTTCTGGCTGCAAAGCCTGATCCGCGACAATGCTCAGCGCCAAATGCTCTTTGATCTCGATATGACTATCCGCAGGCTGCGCGCACAAATGGGCGACACCCCCGAAGTTCTCAGCCTGACCGCGCATTATCACAATCTCATGCGTCAATGGGCCGAGGCCTGAAGGCGGTCACATTTTGCGAATAAGTCGCATTAAAGATTGACGCCACCTACCCTAAACCTTTAAGTCTCTTATCTTTAGCTTCTCCCGAAAGGCCATCCATGTCCGTTACCTCGTTTTCCAGACACAGTGTGTGGGGATTGCCGCTTGCCTTATCCTGTCTGGCCACAGGCAGCCATGCCGGCACGCTCAGCCTTCAGGTGGATATCCCGCAGCAAAGTGTTGCCGAATATCACAAACCCTATGTGGCAGGCTGGATCGAGGATGGCAAAGGCGCGGCCACCCGCAATGTCTTTGTTTGGTATGACGTCAAAAAACGCGACAATGCCGGTCAGAAATGGTTGTCCGACCTGCGCACCTGGTGGCGCAAATCCGGCCGTGATCTGGCCTCGACCGATGGCTTCAGCAGCGCCACCCGCGCGCCCGGCCGCCAGACCCTGACTCTGGATACGACCAGCACAGCCAGTCTCAAAGCCCTGCCTGCGGGCAATTATGTGTTTGTCGTCGAAGCGGCCCGCGAAAATGGCGGCCACGATCTCGTCAAGATGCCATTCAACTGGAACCCCGCCAAGGCCGCGACCGGTGCCGCCAAAGGCGCCGGCGAACTGGGCGATGTGCGCCTGAACTACAAGCCATAGGATCAGATCATGCCCCGTTTTAAATACCAGACCGGACTGGCCCTGATGGCGGCCGCCCTTGCCCTGACGGCCCCTATATCCGCTCAGGCGCACCGTCAGTGGATTGCCCCTGCCGTGAGCCAACTTGAAGGCAAGACCCCCTATGTGTCCGTCGATGCTGCTATTTCTGAAAATCTGTTTGAAATTGACTCCTTCCCGTTAAAGCTGGACGGATTGACCGTCACGGGGCCGGACGGCCAGCCTGTCACGCCGGAAAACCTGTACGAAGGCAAGATGCGCAGCGCCTTTGATCTGCAACTCAGGGCACCGGGCACCTATAAGATAGCCGTTGCAACAAAATCAGTTATGGGCAGCTATAAACTGGCGGGCGAAACCAAGCGTTTTCGTGGCACTGAGGATGAGCTTGCCACACAGGTGCCAAAGGATGCCGAAGACCTCAAGGTGACGCGCACACTGGGGCGGGTGGAATCGTTTGTGACCTATGGCAAGCCCAATGCTACGGCGCTGGCGGCCACAGGCGTGGGACTGGAAATGGTGCCCGTCACCCACCCCAGCGAATATATAGCCGGTGAGCCCGCACAGTTTCAGATGTGGCTGGACGGTAAGCCCGCCGCCAATCTGGCCGTGACCATCGTGCCCGGCAACGTCAAATACCGTGACGCGATTCAGGACACCTCCGTGACCACGGATGCCAAGGGTGAGTTTACGGTGACCTGGCCTCTGGCGGAGCGCTACTGGATCGGTGCCAGCTATCCGCCACGTGAGGCCGCCGAACCCGGACAACCCCGCGAGCAACCCGCCATGCGGTATAGCTACACAGCCACGGTGGATGTTTTGCCGAACTAAGCCTCTACTTCGCGGGATTATTGACCTTGAGGAAGTCGATCAGGGCCTGAGCGGCGCCTAAGCGACAGGCATCGGTGGTCAGGTCATGACCGCAGTCGGGCAACTCGGCATAGGTGGCGGGCTTGCCGGCCTTTTGCAGGTCATTGCGTAAGGAGCGGCTCTTGCTGGGGGACACGGTCTTGTCCCACTGGCTGGTGACCAAAAGCA
>JBAWDM010000070.1:0-3394 GCA_049590735.1 Asticcacaulis sp.
CCAATAAAGGGCGCCACAATAAATAGCCAGAGTTGCGACATGGCGACACCGCCCACCAAAAGTGCCGGACCAAAGCTGCGGGCCGGATTAACCGACACGCCGGTAATGCGAATACCGACAATATGGATAGCCGTCAGGGTCAAGCCAATCGCCAGACCCGCAAAACCAACAGGTGCCAGCTTATGGGTCGAACCCAGAATGACAACAAGAAATATAAAGGTGGCAACGACTTCAAACGTAAAGGCGGACACTACGCCATAACCACCTTGATAGCCCTCACCCCAGCCATTTTGACCAAGGCTGGTAATCGGCCCGGCACCAATCTGTCCCGACAGGATGAAATAAAGCACAGCCGCGCCCAAAACGGCCCCTATAACCTGCGCCACAATATAGATGCCCAGATCCTTGGTTTCTAATCTTCCGGCAATCCACGCACCCAAAGATACAGCCGGATTTACATGGCAGCCCGAAATCGGCCCGATACCATAGGCCATGGCAACAATCGCCAAACCAAAGGCAAAGGCGATACCTAGTGGCAACATACCCGCTTGATCACCGGCAAAAACAGCCGATCCACACCCAAAAAACACCAATACAAATGTGCCGATCAGCTCGGCCAGCCCTTTTTTCATCATAGAAAAACCCCTTTGATAAAGTGCAAAATGCACAACCCAAGGGACGCTAGCAAAAAACAATCGGTTGAGTCACGACGAAAAGTCTATGCGTGGTGCTCTAGTTGCCCTCGCGTTGTACCGAGGTTACCGACGGGTCAGGCCGGATATAGTCATATATGGTCAGGCCATCATGCGAGTCCTTGAAATGCCGCCAAGTGTCCTCACCAAAGACAATTTGCGCATCCTTGCGGCCATTTTGCCAATGCTCTGAGATCGACACGCGCCAGAACTCATAATCCTTAGACTGAATCTCATGACTATTCTGACGATTAATAAGATGGACAAGACTGACGCGGCCATCCGTCACATCAATCGGGTGCTTACCGTCACACAGCTTGGCCATGACCTCAGGCGGCACATAATCCGCCGCCGCCCTCAAAGCCTGCCGCAGCCGGTATTTTTCCAAAAATGCATCCGTATTCAGCCGTGTCCGACTGGAATAGGTGATGTCCTTCATGCGCTCCTGCACCTCGTCCATAGAGGTCGGTTCCGGCCCTTCGGCGCTGAACAGATCAATCTGAAAGATCAAAGTGTCCTTGGCTATACCCGCCTCCAGCACATAAGAAAGCGGCGTATTGGACACCAGCCCGCCGTCCCAATAGGGCTCACCATCAACATAGACGGCCGGAAATCCGGGTGGCAAAGCGGCGCTGGCCATAATATGCTCCGGCCCGATCGTGCGGTCACGGCTGTCGAAATAGACGAAATTGCCACTGCGCACCTGCACCGCCCCCAGACTCAAGCGCATGCCGCCTGAATTGATGCGGTCAAAATCAACATGCCTCAGCAGGGTTTCCCGCAAAGGCGCGGTATCGTAAAAACTGGTCGCTTCAGGCGTGCCTTTGGTGTTGAACCACGGCAGGAAAAACCACGGCCGGAAAAAGCCCTTCACGCCCGCCATTAAGCTCCAGGCGCCACTTAACTGCCGAAAGCTGAAATCGCTGACACCTGTGCGCGACGCCAGACCTTCTCCCGGCATGGCAATGCCAATCTCATCCCAAAATCCATGCAGATGCGTCAGGCGATCTTCGGGTGCGTTACCGGCAATAATGGCGGCATTGATGGCCCCGATGGAAATGCCGGCTACCCAGTCGGGCTCCACGCCGTTATTGTGCAAAACCTCATAGGCCCCCGCCTGATAGGCCCCCAGTGCCCCGCCACCCTGAAGCACCAATACCGTCTGGTCATAGGGCAGATTAAGCGTTTTACGAGTCTCCGCAGGGGCTTTGGCATCAAACGGCATGGCACATTATCCTTGTTTCAATAAAGCGAAACCGGATTTATATTGCGCCGCAACATAATGGATTGCAAGGTCTTAGTTCGGTCTTAGTTCAGACCATACACCACGCAAGCCTTGGCCGCTAAGCGTTGCAAGGGTGGCGTTTGGATAAATGGGTTTTGCAAGGCCTTGGCCTCCAGCGCTTCGGGGGAACCCGCCATTGGCACAGGTGGGACGCCTATTGGTGGTGGCGCGGGTGAAGCCATATTCCGGCGGACACCCGTCACCATAACTTCCTGCGCCTGCGTTGGATCCCAGTCATTATCCGCCCCGCGCGCCAAAATATCCGTCTCGCAAGCCCGACCTGTCGGATCAATCACCTTAACGCCGCCCAGTTTCGCGCCCGCCGCCTCAGCCGCTTGAGTAGCCCGCACATGGGCATCATTAATCGCCTCGCTGTACAGCCAGGTATTGGTGGCATTGTCGGCCTGAAGGTTGAAATTGATCGGCGTCGATGAGGTCGGGGCCGCCGCCAGCACCAGCGCATAGGCGCGCTCCAGCAGGCTCGTATCGCGCACCTCAACCGAGAGCGTCAAAGACACCTGATAGCTTTCGATCTTGTCACCGCGTTGATCTTCAATACGGTTGCCATTTTTATCGCGGTATTGATCATAAAGGGCGCGCATCGAGAAGCTGGTGGATACCCGCACCTTATCCTTGCCCAGCTTTTCCAACGCCTGATTAAGCGCGCGCGTTTGCTCAATCGCCTTGGCCTGTGCCTTCTCGGCCGTTTTGTCGACTGTCAGGAAGGTCGCCGAAAAATGGGCGCGATTGGCCGGAATTTCGGTGAAAACAAAGCCCGTCTGGGTGATGACGCTGTCCTTCATCCACCACGGGGCCTTGTCATAGGGCGAAGCAGCCATAAGCGCGGTCTGGGGCGCGGTCTGGGGCGCGGTCTGGGGCGCGGTCTGGGCCCCAGCGCCAGACGAAACCATGCCGGATACGGCCATAAGAGCGGCGGTTGATAACAAAAGCCATATGCGCATGAGGTGTCCCCGTTTATATTACGATCTTTGAGTGAGATTAACGACAGTTTGGCGCAAAAATCCAGCGCTTCATGCCCTAACACCTATTATTATACTTAGGACTCCAGCAGCTTTTCCAGACGGGCGGCCGCATCGGTAATCGCAAAAGCCGCCTTGCGTTCCATTTCATGCGCCCCGGCATTCATGCGGGCATTGCTGGAATTGGCCTCATCCAGTTGCGCCTTCAGATCGTGCATTTCGTCGGTCATCAAAAGGGCTGCCATCAAAAACAAACGCACTTCGCCAATGGCCCCGACATCGGAGACCACCATCTCGACATGTTCATCGAACTTGCGCGCCAGTTCCCGCACGCGATCTTCCTGACCATCGGCGCAACCAATTGTATAGGGCTTGGCATTGACCCGAACCGTGACCTCACCCATTACGCCGCCTCATTGTCAGACAGGAGCTTACGG
>JBAWDM010000071.1:0-4138 GCA_049590735.1 Asticcacaulis sp.
CATTAAATCCACTTTACCTGCCCCTCTCTCCGTTTTAACGGGGAGAGGGTGGTTCGCTTGCGAACCGGGTGAGGGGCGTCTTAACATGCGAACACAAAGATCTAAGCTGACGCCTTTAGCAAGGGCCTTGCGTCGCTCAGGCAATATTGCCGAAGCGCGTTTGTGGAACCGCCTCCGTAATCGAAACCTTGGCGGTTTTAAGTTTTACCGCAGCTTTGTCATCGGTGATTATATGGCTGACTTTGCCTGTCCGGAATTGCATCTGATTATTGAACTGGATGGCAGCCAGCACAGCTTTGAAAAAGATAAAGAGCGCAATGATTTTATACTTGCAAAAGGGTGGTCTATTGCGCGCTTTCCCAGTGGCGACATGCTCTCAAACCCGAATGTCGTGTTAGATACGATTGTGGCCATTTGCGAAAATCGCATAACAGATCATAGTGTTGATCACGACTTTCAATTCTATCCGAGGTGCGTGATGGACACAGATTACATGCAGCAAGCCATTGCGCTGGGCCTGTCGCAGATGGGGCGAACATGGCCCAATCCGGCGGTCGGCTGCGTGATCGTCAAGGACGGTGCGGTGATCGCTGAAGGCAGCACAGGTGATGGCGGACGGCCTCATGCCGAAGAAAAGGCCCTTGAGCTTGCCGGTAACGCGGCACGGGGCGCCACGGCCTATGTGACGCTGGAACCCTGCGGTCGGCGCTCTCAGGGTGGCTGTTCTTGCGCACAAAGGCTCATTGAGGCCGGTGTGGCGCGGGTCATCTATGCCTGTTCTGATCCGTCCCCCTACGCCTCGAATCTGGGCACCGATGCCATGCGCGCCGCCGGTATAGAGGTGGCCTCAGGTCTTTTGGCGGATAGCGCGGACAGACTGATTGCCCCGGGTGTGCATTATTACCGCACGGGTCTGCCTTTGGTGCAAATAAGTGAAACGGACACCGGGTTTGATGCGGAATTCATAACCAAAGACGGTGATCTGGCCCCTCAGCTTAAGGCGTGGGCTGAGCGCGGATATAGGCATCTGTATGTCCGGCCGGGTTCAGAAATGGCAGCACAATTACAGGCCCAATCCCTATTAACCCTGTAGTGGGTTAATTTTTAAGATTTTCATGTCAGACTTACGGGTCTGTATGGATGGAAAGCTTACCCGCATGAACGCCACGGCCGGCGACACACGCTATACTCAGATGACGCAGGCGCAGGTGGACGCCATGTGCCTGAAGCATGAGCGACTGCGCGCCATGAAACCGGGCGGGGCGCGGGCGGTGTTTGCCTGGTGCGATCTGTCCGGTCTGAACCTGAGCGGTCGTGTCCTGATTGATGCCGATTTTACCGCCGCCATGCTGGTTGAAACCGATCTGCGCGGGGCGGTTCTGGATAGCTGCAACCTATATTGCGCCGACCTGCAACTGGCCAATCTGTCAGGCGCGTCCATGCGGCGGGCGGATTTACGCGGGGCCTCTTTACGCGGTGCCAATCTGTCGGATTGCGATCTGTTTGAGGCCGATCTGCGCGAAGGGGCCTTGGCCATGCCGGATAAGCGTGCGGGCCTGTCCTATGTGGAAATTGCCATGCGCTCCTCTGAGGCCAGCCACGCCAATCTGCGCGGGGCCAATCTTGACCGGTCCAAACTGTCCGGCATTCAGGCCATGAAGGCGGATTTCACCGATGCCACCATGAAGTCCTGTAAGCTGGTCAGGGCCAATCTCAAACAATGCATTATGGACAATTGCGATCTGGCCGGCGCCGATCTGTCAGGGGCAGACCTGAGCGGGGCCTCCTTGCGTGATGCCGTGCTGATCGGAGCCAAAACTGATATGTGGCGCACCTCTCAGACCGATATGACGGGCATGCTGACCGATAAGCCGATGGGGGCCGACATCAAGGACATGCCCTATGGCCAGATGCTTCAGGACCATGCCCTGTGGGTAGACACATTGGGGAAATCCGGTACGCCGTCAAAATTTGATCAGGCCGACCTGCGGGGACTGGGCACGATTAAGGGGTTGAATCTGGCGGCCTTGTCAGCCAAAGGGGCAGTCTTTTATGGTCTGGATATGCGGGGCGTCCAGCTTCAGGGGGCGCATCTCGAAGAAGCGGATTTGCGCAACTGTAATCTGGCCGGTGCTGACCTGCGTGGGGCCCGCCTGTTTAAGGCACGGCTGGACGGGGCTAATCTCGAAGGGGCCGATTTGGGGGCGCTTAAGATTGATGCCACCCGTTTTTTACCGGCGGACTTACGCGAAACCCGCATGCGCAATGTCAATTTTTCCAAAGCGGATATGAAGCTGGCGCGACTGGATGGGGCGGACATATCCCGTTCCAATCTCGAAGGTACGCTGATGAATCTCGAAGCGTTGGAGCATGTTACCTGTGCGGGTATGCGCGGACGTATTGCCAGTCCGGGCTAAAAAAAAGCCGTCCGGCTTGTCATCTGATGATCGGCTCAAGGGGGATAAAAGAGCCAGTGTCATCAGCAGGGCCGGACGGTGGGAGTAAGGGGAATAAGGTTCTGCGGGAACCTTCGCTCCCGCAGAGGGTCAGCCGCTAGGGAGGCCTATTCAGCCGCCTGCAAAACCGGCGCGCTGTCATGACCTGCCGTTTTAATGGCAATGGTTCTGGCCTTTTTCGCTTCGGGCACTTCAAGTGTAAGCGTCACGGACAAAAGCCCGTTGGCGAGATCGGCGTCTGTGACGCGAATATGATCCGCCAGTTGGAAGCGGCGCTCAAAAGACCGTTCCGCCAAACCACGATGCAGATAGGTGCGGGCCGTGTCGTCGGAATCCTTTTTACCGGTAATGGTCAGCACGTTTTCCTTCACCTCGATATTGAGCTGATCGGGGCGGAAACCGGCAACGGCGAGTTCGATACGATAGGTATCTTCCTGATCCGCACCTTCGGGGGCGGCTAAGCGCTCAATATTGTAGGGTGGCCAGCCGGGGGCTGTCTCAGCGCGGGCGGCGGTATCAAGCAAATTGGCCAGACGGTCAAAACCGACGGCGGAACGATAAAGGGGGGAAAAATCAATAGCGGTACGCATGGGGCTCTCCTTAAGTAAGCGAGGCCTTACGGGGGATCTGACGCGCAGATGTGCCACCCGTAAAGGTTTGATTTGGCGTGACTTTCACATCCCCATATGGGCGATGCAGTCCGGCCAGAAGACCCGGTCACCGGCGTCTTCGTCCTATGATTTAAGGATGACTTTCTGCTGTTCAAGGGGCAGGTGCGAAAAATCTTCGGTCATTTCTTTCGCGGTCAGCAGGCTATGGTGATGGTCTTCCTCGGCCAGCAGGCGTATGGCCTCAAGCGCGGCCTGACAGCCCATGCCGGCCGCCGTGACCGCCTGACGGTACACATCATCAGTGACATCACCGGCCGCATAGACGCCCGTAATCGAGGTTTTGGGCGTGCCGGGCTCCACCACCAGATAGCCGCCCTGCTTGGTGGCTAACTGGCCTTCAAACAGGGACGAGGCCGGGGCATGGCCAATGGCGATAAAGACGCCATCCAGATCAACCACGCGAGTCTCGTTCGTGTTGACGTTTTTCAAACGCACGCCGGTCACGCCCAATCCGCCCCATTCATTTGTCTCACCCAGAATTTCATCAAGCGCGACATTCCACACGGGTTCGATCTTAGGATCATTCAACAGACGTTCCACCAGAATCTTTTCCGCCCGCAGGTTTTCACGCCGATGGATCAGATAGACTTTGGAGGCAAATTTGGTGAGGAAAAGCGCTTCTTCGACGGCTGTATTGCCGCCGCCGACAACGGCCACAACCTTATTGCGATAGAAGAAGCCATCACAGGTGGCACAGGCCGACACGCCAAAGCCCTGATAGGTTTTTTCCGACTCAAGGCCCAGCCATTTGGCCTGAGCGCCCGTGGCGATAATCACGGTTTCCGCCAGAAACTGCGCACCGGATTCGGTTTCCAGCAAAAACGGCCGGCTTGATAAATCCGCCTTTGTGACGATTTCGCCAATGATTTCCGTACCCATGTGCACGGCCTGATCGCGCATCTGATCCATCAGCCAGGGGCCCTGAACGACCTCAGCGAAACCGGGATAGTTTTCCACATCGGTGGTGATGGTCAATTGGCCGCCGTCCTGAGGGCCGGTGAAAATAACAGG
>JBAWDM010000072.1:0-22195 GCA_049590735.1 Asticcacaulis sp.
TTCGAGAGGCGGGACGGGAATCTTAGCGGATGAAATCAGATATCGTGAATTGTAAAAAACAATGATGCAGAATTTTAAGAAAAGGAAAAGTTATGTCGTGGAAATATTTTCCGGATTCGAGTGCAAAACTCTCATTAAGTTACTTTTTCAACAGTGAAACTGGTGAGAGGCTAGAGAGAAAAAGCTATTACAGGGCTCAGAAAGAGTTTCATCCTCAAAATTTTGTTTTTATTTTAACGGGTGGTCCGTTTGAGATTGCCGGATATTTAGAACATGGATACGAAGTAGAGTATTCAGATCCAACCGTTGATGGTCGAGGTGGTAGACTTGTCTATGATTTCATTATAAAGCGTCTCGGCAACTACGACATCGTTCACAAATGCTTGTCTGACAATGGATATATATATCCTCCCTCACGGTATGAATGTAATTCGCCGGAAACTATGGATATACTCAACTATCTTTTAAAAGTTTTCGATGGGATACTCAACGTTAAACTTGGTCCTCCGGAAACACCAACGCATATGGCCTGCACTATAAGAAATTTGATCATGGAGTGCAGTGATGGCACGCAGATAACTGTGCATAATCCGACATCTGATCAATATATAAACTATCCAATTTTGGGGGAATAAAAATGTCAACTTATAATTTTGAAACTGCTAAAGCGGCAATACTTGCGCTTACCTCTACGGGTCAGCAGTACAAAGATGACTTACTCAATATTGTTAAAAATACAGATGTATCCGGAGCGGGCAATTCGCAAAACTCTGTTGCCTATTCCGGCCAGATTGATGGTGAATCGGCCCATTAGGCTGAAAAGTGCGTCACACGTTTAAGGCAGCGTTCTAAGCAACATCTTAAACGGATATTAACCACATATGCGGCAAAATTTGCCCATGTCGGTATTTCAAAACTTGCAACAGTATGGGATGAACCTGTCGCCCTCCGCTTTAGCGGAGCAGGCGGCGCGTGTCGCAAAGCCTGTCGGCAATACCGTTATGAGTGCTTTGCAACATGCGGCCACGGCGACGGGTGTTGATTTCAACTATTTGGTCAAGACTGCCACACGCGAAAGCTCGCTCAATCCTAATGCTCGCGCGCCCACTTCATCGGCGGCTGGTTTATTTCAGTTCATTGAGCAGACTTGGCTGGGGACGCTGAAAACGCATGGCGCGAAACATGGCTATGGAAACTATGCAGCGCAGATTACGCAAGGTGCGGATGGGCGTTATCGTGTCGGTGATCCGCAAGCCCGTAAACAGGTTTTGGGTCTGCGTTATGATGCCAATGCCAGCGCCGTTATGGGGGCAGAACTGACGGCAGGCCATGCGGCCTATCTGAAGGGCCGCATTGGCCGTGATCCCACTCAGGGCGAGCTTTATGCGGCGCATTTTCTGGGCCCCGCCGGTGCGGCCGGCTTGATTTCAGCCAATCAGACGCGCCCAACAGCTTTGGCAGCTAGTCTCTTTCCGGCGGCGGCCCGTGCTAATCACAACATCTTTTATAAACAAGGCCATGCTTTGAGTGTCCGTGATGTCATCGCCAATCTGACCCGAACGGGCGGCAATGCAACAGTGACGATCACGCCCTTGCCGGACATTGTGGCTCCGTCAGGCAATCTGTTGCTGGCGCAGCGCATGGATAAGGTGCGTTCGGATCAGGCCATAATGGACATGGTTTTTGGGTCCTCCGATGGCCAAAAGGGTCTATTGTTTGCCACCCAGCTTTTGTCGGCCTTCGGGCCGGAGGATACGGCGGGCGAAGGCGATAAAAAGGACGAGGATGGCATGGGTCAGGCCTTTGGCAGCCTGCTGGGCTAAGAGTCGGCGCAAAGGCCTTCCCGGCATGTAGGAAATGCTTTAGGCTGTTGTTTTTGTTGGCCCAAGGAGCTGTCTGTGTCCCAATATTCTGATGTCTATTATGACAGTCATGATCTGCGGCTAAGGCTTTATGCGCGTGACTATCCGCAACAGAACGACAAGCCAGGTCTTCCGGTTATATGTCTGCATGGCCTGAGCCGCAATAGTGCTGATTTTGAGATGATAGCGGGCCATCTGGCGCAATCGCACCGCGTCATTGTACCGGATCAACGCGGTCGTGGCCGCTCCGGCTGGGATGATCAGCCGGCTAACTACACGCCCGTCATCTATGTGCAGGACATGTACAGGCTGATGGGGGAGCTTGGGATTACGCGCTGCATTTTGATTGGCACCTCCATGGGCGGTATAATGGCGATGATCATGGCGGCTATGGCCCCGCAAGCCGTGGCGGGTCTGGTGCTCAATGATATCGGGCCGGAAATTGATGTGGCGGGCCTTGAACGCATCAAATCCTATATCGGCAAAAGCCCGCATATTACGAACTGGGATGAGGCCGCCGCGAGGGCCAGACAAACCAATGAAGCGGCTTTCCCAGACTACACAGAGGCGGACTGGCTGGCTTTTGCGCGCCGCACCTATCACACCGATTCCAATGGTGTGCCGGTGTCGTCCTATGATCCGGCTATATCCGGTGCTTTTGATCCCAATGGCCCGGTTGTGGCGCCGCCCGATATGTGGAGCCTGTGGGATGCTCTGGCGGCTGTGCCGATCTTGGCCATCCGTGGCGGGTTGTCAGATTTATTATCCGAAGCGACCATGGGGCAGATGCTGGAGCGCCATGCCGGCATGCACGCCCTGACGGTCGAAAATCGTGGCCATGCGCCCATGCTGGATGAAGCTGAAGCGGTGGCGGCGATAGATGCCTTTCTGGCAGAGGTAAAGGTTTAAATGCTTTCGACTGGCCCGAATATGGCTTCAAAACGGGTTTTCAGGGCGTAATCGACCTCATCCATCGTCACGGGCAGACCCAGATCCAGCAGGCTGGTGACCCCATGTTCGGTAATGCCGCAGGGGACTATGCCGTCAAAATGGCTGAGATCTGGTTCCACATTAAGGCTGATGCCATGAAAGCTGACCCAACGGCGCAATTTGATGCCAATGGCAGCAATCTTGTCTTCTTTATATAGGCGCTCAGGCGCCGCGCGGGCTCCTCGCACAGGCTCGGGCGGGCCCTTGCCCTTGCCGAATGCGTTGGACGCATTCGGAGTGGGATATAGGCGCTCAGATGCTTCGGGGACTTCTTGTAAAGGCTCGGGCGGGCCCTTGCTTTCGTCAAATGCGGCAGGTGAATTCGGAGCGAGCGCGTACCCCTTATCGCGCCGTTCGACCCAGACACCAACGCGGCCGTCTCGGATATGACCTTCGACATTGAATTCCCACAGTGTGTCGATGATCCACTGTTCCAGGGCCTGCACGAAGGCGCGGACATCCTTACTGCGCTGGTTTAAATTCAGCATGACATAGACCACGCGCTGACCGGGGCCGTGATAGGTATATTGACCGCCGCGACCGCTTTGGTGCACCTCAAAACGATCAGGCGCAATCAAATCGGCCGGTTTTGCCGAGACACCGGCCGTGTAAAGCGGCGGATGTTCGACCAGCCACACGCATTCACGTGCGTCTCCGGCATGGATGGCCGCGACACGCGCCTCCATGAAGGCCACAGCCTCAGGATAGGGCACGGGTGAGGGGGCCGTAATCCATTTCGGCAGCAGGTCTTTGTTGTTTTTCGTAAACGATACCAAGGGTTTTAACCTGTCAGAAAGCATGTGGCCTCAATGTGTCATAATGTTTTAAGACGCAACAGCCTATATAGGGATGATGTGCGTGTGTTTTGAGTTGATTTGGGTTTAAGGGGCTTATTAAGCGTGTCCAATTCGCAGGTCGGGGCTGTTCCCGTCGAAATCTCTGTTCTGCTTGGGCGATCGGTTCTGCCGATGGCGCAGCTTCTGCGCATGGGTCGTGGGGCGGTGATTCCGCTGGATGCGCATGAACATGATGAGGTGTGGATTCTGGCCAATAATCATCCGGTGGCACGCGGTGAAATTCAGATTTTTGAAGAAAAAATTTCCATTGTCGTCACCCGTCCGGCGGATGTCTATGATTTCATGGCTATTGGCTCCTGACGCAATAAACTATACAAAATCAGGGTTTTCAGGCCGTTTGTTGCGGTGATGTCTGTTTATTTGCGTTCGCCGGCATTATTTTGTGATAAAAGGCTTCACAAACCTCTCACAGGTTGCTATCTCCCCGCCTCTCCGGATGGCTTGCGGTCATGGCGGAATTGGTAGACGCGCAGCGTTGAGGTCGCTGTGGGGCAACCCGTGGAAGTTCGAGTCTTCTTGACCGCACCAGCCTTCGTTCTTCAGGAACCAGATCAGACCACTACCAGGGTCAGATTGACGGATTGGGGTTTTTATTTTGAGGAGCGCGCACAAGCGTAGCCAGAGGAGCCTGAGCGATGAGCCAGAAGTCCGAAACCCCTCAGAATGCCGCCGAAATTTTACAAAATGATATGGTTGTCTCATCCGCCCCCATGCGTGAGGCCGCGCGTGATCAGGATGCCGAGTTGCTGACGCCGGAACAGATCGAAGATTTTGCGCTGAATGATGATTATGCGCTGAATCCGCAATATATTTCGCTGGTTATTGATGCGGCCGATCGCGGAGACGGCCTGCGGCTTCGTGAATTGCTGGGCGCGCTGCACTATGCCGATATTGCCGATCTGCTGGGCTTTTTGTCCGAAGATTATCGCGAAGAAGTCATCCCGTGGATTCCTTCGGATGCGCTGGCTGATCTTTTGCCGGAACTGGACGATGACATCCGTGAGGAAGTGATCGACAGCATGCACACGGACGATATTGCTGAAGTGTTGCAGGAACTGGATTCCGATGATGCGGCGGCCGTGTTTGAAGACCTCGAAGAAGATCAGCAGCGCGCGGTTCTGGCGGTCATGCCGGAATCGGAACGCGAGGCCATTGTCACCTTTATGGGCTATGAGGAGGAGAGCGCCGGCCGGTTGATGCAGCGTGAAGTCATGGCGGCCCCGAACTTCTGGACTGTGGGCCATGCCATTGATCATATGCGGGAAAACGGCGAAGACCTGCCGGAACTTTTCTTTGATATCTATGTCATCGACCCCAGTCATAAGCCCGTAGGGGCGGTGCCGGTTTCGGTTCTGATGCGCACCAAACGGGATATGACGCTTTCGGCCCTGATGGATCCGACAACGGAAATCACGGTGGATATGGATCAGGAAGAGGTCGCCTATATTTTTGAAAAATATCACCTGATTTCGGCGCCTGTGGTCGATAAGTCGGGGCGTCTGGTGGGCCAGATCACGGTCGATGATATTGTGAACATCATTCAGGCCGAAAACCGCGAAGATATTCTGGCTCTGGGTGGTGTGTCGGACATAGAAGGCCGCGATACCGGCGTGTTTGGCATGGTTAAATCAAGGCTGCCCTGGCTGTTGATCAATCTGCTGACGGCCTTTGCTTCGGTGACGGTTATCAATGCGTTTCAGACGGAAATCGTCAAGATGGTGGTGCTGGCCAGCCTGATGCCGGTTGTGGCTTCGATTGGCGGCAATTTTGGCACGCAGGCCATGACGGTTTCGGTGCGGGCCTTGTCATCACGCGAACTGACGGCGGCCAATGCGGCCCGTACCCTATGGCGCGAAGTGGTGTCCGGCTGGCTGGTCGGGGCCTGTGTGGCTCTGGGATTAGCGGCCGTGACCCTGATTTTCTGGCAAGATATTAAACTGGCCGGTGTGATTGCCGGTGCCATATTGATCAACTTTACCATGGCGGCATTGGCAGGTACCTTGATACCGATTACGGCCTCGAAATTTGGCGTCGATCCGGCGGGGGCCTCACCTATATTTGTCACCCTGGTCACCGATTTCTGCGGCTTTTTCAGTTTCTTAGGACTGGCCGCTATAATCCTCTTGTAAATCTCAAAGGGTCTGTGTTTTGCTAGACTAAGGCTTTCATGGTCCGAAACGTCTTGTTTTGGGTCATAGCTTTGGGACAGGATCAGGATGAGAGCGCGTCATAAAATCTCACGTGCGGGGATTGAGCTCATCAAGAGTTTTGAGGGACTGCGCCAACAGGCCATGCGCCTGCCGGACGGGCGCTGGACATTGGGTTATGGCCATACCTTTTCCGCCCGCGAAGGCGCGCATGTCACCCCGGAAGATGCCGATGCCCTTTTGCGCTTTGACCTGCTGCCGATTGTCGATCTGGTCAATAATCTGGTTCTGGTGCCGTTAAACCAAAATCAGTTCGATGCACTTGTGTCATTTTGCTTCAATATCGGCACAGAGAGCTTTGTTGAGTCAGATGTGCTGACATGCCTGAATGCAGGCCGTGCGGGCGATGCCGCCATGGCGATGGATGGCTGGCGCAGTGCCGAATTTAATGGCCAGACCTATGTTCTGGCGCCCCTTATTCGTCGGCGCGCGGCCGAAAAAGATATGTTTCTGACGCCCGAAGGTCATGTGCAGGAACCGGGTCTGCTTGCTCGGCCGCTCGAAGAGGTAAGTACCCTGCAACAGGAGATTATGCCGGCTGAGGGTGGGCTGGTTTCGTCTGTTCAGGACAGTGATGAGGCGCAGCCGGAGCCTGTCATACCGGAGCTTGTTACACCAGAGCCTATACCAGATGAGTCAGCGCAACAGATCATGCAGGCTCAGGCGGATGCGGCTCTGTTGCGGCTAAATGCGGCCTATGGCGGAGCTGCCTTGGGTCAATCGATTGGCCAGCCCGGCTTTTCGCCTGATTTTACAAGCGACCAAGCCTTTACCGGGAGTCAGGTCTTTACCGGCAGTCTGAAAGACTCAGATGCCTATATAAGCATGTCCACTGAGGAGGTAGCAGAGGCTGCGCCCTTTGAACTATCCGCCCGTGCGGAAAGTTTACAGACGTCTCCCGATTCGGCACCTCCCGTTCCGGTATATGAGGTTTCAGAACCACCTGTGGTGCCTGAGCCCGTGCAACCCCATGCGCCGCCCTATCTGGATGAAACACCTGTAGCCGCAGGGACGAACGAGCGCATTGCTGTGTCATCTGAGGCACCGCATCAGGCGCAGCCTAAGGGCTGGCAGATCGTCATACAGACGGCTTCACTTGTGCTGGTTACAGGCATAGGGCTTGGCTGTCTGGGGTTTGCTACGGGCGCTAGATGGCAGGCAACCCACGACCAGACGGTGATACGCGCCGGTTTTGTCGATACCTATACTGGCATTTCCATTCTGACGGCGGCTATCGGCATCCTGTTTATTTCCATATCGGTCTGGATGATCCTGAAGCGCCTTGGCGGCCTCAAGGATTAGCTATCTAAGACTTGACGGATTTATCGGTCACCATATCCAGATAGGTGTCATCGGGTGTGAAAGCCGGAATATTGGGATGCAGACTTTTTCCGGTTTTCCGTAGAGTCGTGACGGGGGAATCAAGCTGGGCCAGTGTTGCCACGGCGGTCAGATAGCCGGATTCCACCGCCTTATCATAGGCCTTCCAATCGCGGATTTCGACTCCGTCCGGCTCAGGAATAATCAGCAGGTCTGTGGCGGCCCGCGATATGGTCAGGTCGTGCGCATTGGTAATGGTGGCAGACCGCATCATGACCGAGACAATGGGCGGGCCGCGCCGCCAGTCACCGCGGGCAAACCATGACGCCAGGTTTTTCGGCACACTCAGCGCCTTGGGGTCGAGGCCGCGCGCCCGCGTCACATCAACCCCGATAACCGTGCCCAGATGCGTATTGCGCATCATGGTGGTCGGAAAAGAGCGCATAACCGCACCATCCACCAGCACTTCGCCGTTTTCCACCACCGGCGGCAGGACACCCGGCAGGGAGATGGAGGCCCGCAAAGCCCTGCGTAACAGGCCGGTTTTATGTACCTTCAGCACGCCTGTGGTCAGGTTGGAGGACAGGCAAAAATACGGAATGGGCATGTCTTCGATCATGACATCGCCAAAGTGTGTTTCCAACCGCTTATCAACCTTGTGGCCACTGGTCATGGCCAGAAAGGGCCAGGTAATATCATCTAAGGGTGAGGAATCGACAAAGGCATCGCGAATGCGGGCGTCAATTTCGGCTTCGTCCCACCCCAGCGCCTGACTGGCCGACAATATGGCCCCCATCGAGGAGCCGCAGGCAAAATCAATCGGGATATGGGCTTCACGCAGGGCCTGAATGGCGCCGATTTGCGCAAAGGCCCGCGCGCCGCCGCCGGAAAAGACAATGCCGACACTATGGCCGGTAATAATGCGGGCCAGACGCGCCGCATCGCCGACATCATGGCTGTGGATATGAAACCAGCGGGTCGGCTTGATAACATCCAGCCATGCCTTCGTGCGTTTTGGGATATGTGCCTTGGCGACACCTTCGGGATATAAAAGCACCAGATCCGGCGCACGATTTAACAGAGACTTTTCCCAGGCAACCGTCTGTTTGTCGGGTCGTGTTTCTGCATCGGCCATCAGGAACACATGGTCAACCTGACGCGAACTCAGTAACCGCCAGTGGCTGTCATGGCATTCGGCGACATGCAAAACATAGTCATATTGTTCCTCAAGCGCCGTAAAGGCTTCGGGCAGGGTGCCGTTAAAGCTTTTGTCGATAATGGCGCAGCTATAGCCCAGTGCACGTATCTGCACGGCGATGCGTTCGACCATGGTGCGGATCGGCACATCGCTGATGGCGTAAAAGGCGAAGACATTGGGTGTCATATTCGGTGTTTCGCGCCGCGCCCGCTCAATCATCTTTCGTGCCAGAGCCAGTGTCAGGTCGGGCATGGATTCCATGGCATTGAGGAAGTCCTCACGCGGCATGGCCAGCAAATCGGAATCCCGCAACGCCATGACGGTTGAGGTATGGTTGGTGCCGGCAATCAGCGACATTTCCCCGACAGGTTCGCCGGGGCGGATAATGCCGATCAGAGACAACTCGTCATGGTCTTCATCATGGCGAAAGGCCCCCAGACGACCTGAGCGTAACAGATAAAGATGATCCGATTCATCACCGGCACTGAACAGGCGTGAGCCGCCGGGCAATGAGATCAGACTGGCGCTTTGACCGAGGCTTGTGCCGAACAGGCTTTCAAGCGCTTCTTGCAGAGACGGGTGATCTTTAGGCATGAGATATTGGCGTTACCGCTTCCTGATGTCGTATCTTTGGCACTTTATTCCGCCTTGGCTATAGCAGTGCGCCTGATTTGCTTCTAAATATTTAAGCCTGTTTATTAAGCGTGTTAAGGGGCCTAACCCAATTGAGTGACATCCATCTGATAAAATTGTGCGTAGGCGCTGATAATCTTGATGATTTATTGCGCTGGGAAAAGGCGCGCGGGGCCGTATCTCTGATTCATACGCGCAATCGTCCGACCAGATGGCAGGAATTGCTGGATGGGGGTTCGCTGTACTGGGTAATTAAAGGAGTCGTTCTGTGCCGACGGGAAATTGTCTCATTTGATTATGATGAGGCGGCGCAACACTGGCTGATTGGGTTGAACACGCACAATTATCTGACCGAAGCCCAGCCGCGCCGCGCCTTTCAGGGCTGGCGTTATCTGAAACAGGCGGATGCGCCGCGGGATATTATCGACGGCGAAACAGACCTGCCGCCCGATATGATGAAGGCTCTGAAAGAGGCAGGGGTTTGGTGATTAAACCGCTATATTGTCGATCAGGCGGGTCTTGCCCAGCCAAACGGCTGCCAAAAGACGCTGTGATCGGGTTTGCGGCGTGATTTCACTCAAGGTCTCCGCATCGCGCAGGGCCAAATAATCCACCTGATCGAAACCGGCGGATAGCAAATCCTTTTCAGCCTGTGCCAGGGTCAGTTTGCCGTCCGAAACCGCCTGAAGCGTGGCATAGAGTTTCGGGGCTATGATGCGCTCATTGGGGCTGAGATAGGCATTGCGTGACGACAGCGCCAAGCCATCGGCTTCGCGCACGGTCGGCAGGCCGATGATCTGAAGATTGAAATTAAAATCACGCACAAGGGCACGTACCACCGCCAGCTGCTGAAAATCCTTTTCGCCAAAGACGGCCACATCCGGCTGCACCTGTTGAAACAGCTTGGCCACCACCGTGGCAACGCCGGAAAAGAATTGCGGCCGGAAATCCGTCTCCAGACCCAGGGCCGGGCCGTTCATCTCAATACGGCTGACAAAATTTTGCGGGTACAGGACGTCGGGTGTCGGCAGATAGACCAGATCGCAGCCAGCATTTTGCAAGAGCGCCATGTCAGCGGCCTCATTACGCGGATAACGATCCAGATCTTCGCTGGGAGCAAATTGCAAGGGATTAACGAAGATGGAGACGACCACCTTATCGCACAGGCTTTTGGCGTGTTGCACCAGCGCCAGATGTCCGGCATGCAGGGCCCCCATGGTGGGCACAAAACCCACTGTGACGCCATCCGCCTTAAGATTAGCCATTTCGGCGCGCAGGTCGGCGAATGTGCGAACCGAAACGGGCAGGGCATTAGACATGTGGGGCATATGGGCAGTATCCGGCATATGAAACGTCCGTTATTAACCATGTTTGCTAACCCTCTTTTAGGCGGGTCGGCACATAATCGCGCTTATGAACGATCTTGCCCCCTTTCGTAAAGTGCTCTTTTTGTGCGCCGCCGTTGTCATAACGGCCGGTGTAAGTGGCTGTGACAGTCAAAATCTCAAGGAATCTCTTGCCCGCATCAAGGATATACAGGTCGATGATACGGCTAAGCCAGCAGATGAGGCGTCTGCTAAAAGCTTAAGCGCAAAAGATGTCGATCTGGTCGTTAAAACGGCCAAAGATTTTACAGTGGGCAAAGATGGTCTTTTGGCCAAGGGTGACGGGCCGATCGCCCATCCGAAATTTACCATCGCCATTGTCGATCCGCTTAAAATGCCCACAGCCAATAATGCGGCGCCTTTGGAGACTGGTGTGTCGACGACACCGTCTGTTGAACAGGCGACAGCCGCGCCCGTCACAGACAGCGTTCGCCCGCAACCGGAAGCGTCAAAGGCAGTACGTCAAATTCAGGTCGGCTCTTTCGGTAGTGCCGACGCGGCCAGAACGGCCTGGTCAGGTCTTTTGGCGCGTTATCCCGGCGTTGAGCAATACAGCCCCGCCTATCAGACCGTTACCACAGCGGACGGCAAGACCATGGTGCGTCTGAAGATCGGGCCTGTCACCAGCGACGGTCAGGCACAGTCTTTATGCCTGCAACTGGATATTCGCGACAACTGGTGCGCCAAGGCAGGTTAAACCGCACGACCGGAACTTGTTATCAAACCGGAACGGTGTATCTTGCCGCGCATGAGCAGCCCGCCCCATACCTACAAAGCCAATATCCGGCACATTCTTTTTGATTCAGCGACACGCCTGATCCCTAAGGTATTTGCCGTAGTGATGTTTGCGGCGGGCGTCTTGCTGCTACTTTCGGTGCTGACGCCGATTGATCCCGATGTTATGCCAATTGTCGAAGCCTCACTGCCGCTCAGTTTGGTGGAATCGTCACATATTATCGGCATTATCGTCGGCGTGCTTATGGTGTTTCTGGCTCGGGGCCTGTGGGAACGGGTGGATACGGCCTGGCATATGGCTTTGTTTTTGCTGTGTGCCGGGGCGGTTTTGTCTCTCACACGCGAGCTGGCTATTATCCATGCTGTGCTGCTGATTATCTGCGCATTGCTGCTGATACCCTGCAAAAGCGCCTTTAATCGCCGTTCCAACCTGCTGAGCATGGCCATCAATCCCTATTGGGCCGTCCTGATCCTTGGCACACTTTGTCTCATTATCGGGATTGGTTTTCTGATCTATCACAATGTGCCGTATCGTGATGCCCTTTGGAGCCGGTTTGCTTACCATGCCAATACGGCGCGGTTTTTACGTGGCGTGGTGGTGATTGTGGTGATGATCATCCTGATCGGACTTTACCGCCTGTTTGGCATAGCCCGTCAGGTCCCGCCCATGCCGGCCTCTGAGGACATGGAGTCGCTGAAAACTGTGGTGCTACAGGCCGGAAATCCTCAGGCCTGGCTGGCCCTGCTGCGCGATAAGCATATTTTATGGAACAGCGACCGCACGGCCTTTTTGATGTACGGCGTTTCCGGCAAACAATGGGTGGTGATGGGCGAGCCGGTCGGGCCGTACGCCGAGGGACAGGCTCTGTGCTGGGAGCTCAAGGAAATGGCCTCACTGGCCGGTGCGCGCCTGAGCTTTTATCAGGTGGGACCGCATATGCTGCCCTTGGTTCTGGATCTGGGTCTGTGGCCGTATAAGGTGGGCGAAGAAGCTGTTGTCGATGTACAGACTTTCGATCTGGCCGGTAAGAAGGGCTATGGCTTTCGCCAGACCCTGAAACGGTTTGAAGGCTTAGACGCACGCTTTGAGGTGATCGCGCCTGAGGATTTGGGGCCGCATATGGGCCGTCTCAAACAGGTGTCGGACAGTTGGCTGAAAACCAAAAGCGCCAGAGAAAAAAGCTATTCACTGGGGTCGTTCAAGCCGGACTATATGTGCCTGATGCCGGTGGCTGTGGTGTGGTTGAATGGGCACATCATGGCCTTTGCTAATCTGTGGCCCACCCAGACAAAAGCCGTCATGACACTGGATTTGATGCGGTATGATCCGGCATCCCCGCCCAGTCTTATGGAATATCTGTTCCTGCAACTGATTGCCTATGCCCGTGAGCAGGGCTATGGCCATTTTTCGCTCGGCATGGCGCCATTGGCCGGGCTTGAGGCTAAGCCCTTAAGTAGCGCGTGGCAAAAGATTGGCACCATTATCTTCCAGCTTGGTGGTGATTTTTATAATTTTGAGGGCCTGCGTGCCTATAAAGAAAAATTCAAACCGTCCTGGCAGCCGCGCTATTTTGCCGTGGCGGGGCAGGAGGCGGCATTGATGCCCGCCCTGATGGCGGTGATGGCTTTGGGCTCCAAGGGGCCTAAGGCCAAAAACTGAGGGCTTATGGTCGTTATGCGGACTTGCCAAATCAGCCGAAACTTCGATAGTTGAGGTCTGGGAATACGGAGATTGGCTTATGCGCAAAAACAGACGTGGATTTATGGCTGCCGGAGTGGCTTTTGTGGCTATGGCTGTGGCGGCCTGTTCCAAAAAGCCAGAGACAGTTGCAGAGGCGCAGCCTGAGCCCGTCAAGTCTGTGGTGTCCGAACCGCAATCATCCGCAGCGCCACCTCCATCGCCCCCCTTGCCGGATACGGTGACGGTCAGCCTGATGACCACAAAGGGCGAGATCGTTATTTTACTGGAACAGAAAAAGGCACCTCTTACGACCGCCAACTTCCTGCTGTATGTCGACAATCAAAAGCTGGACGGGGCCGAATTCTGGCGCTCTGCCAATTCAGGCGAAAGCGGATTTATTCAGGCGACGGCCAAGGGGCCTACCTATCCGCCGATTGCACATGAATCAACCAAACAAACCGGCCTGTCTCACACCAATGGCGCCATTTCGATGTCACGGTTTGCGCCGGGCACGGCCACGGCGGATTTTATCCTGTGTGTCGGGGACAATACATTTCTGGATGCCGGAAAGGGTGGGTCTGACGATAAGCTGGGCTATGCGGTCTTTGGCCATGTCATCAAGGGCATGGGGGTTGTGCGCAGCATTATGAACGGAAAGATTGACAGTCATACGCGCGAAGGCGGCTGGGCGGGGCAAATGCTGGCGAAACCAATAAAAATAACGCAGGCAAACCGCGTCGAAGCCTAAAAAAAGACTTGTGCCGTAAGCCCGGTCAGCCTTTGATACGCTCTGGTCTTTGACCTTGAATCTGTACGCGACCGGAGCCTGATACGCATGACGACCAATCCCACCGCCGCCATTTTAATTATCGGAGACGAAATTCTGTCGGGGCGCACCATCGACAGCAATGTGAACACGCTGGCCCGTTTTTTAGCGGTTCTGGGCATTGATCTGATGGAGGTGCGCATGGTCCATGACATCGAAGCGCAGATTGTGACCTCTGTGAATGCCTTGCGTGCCGCCTATGACTATGTCTTCAGCACTGGCGGCATCGGGCCCACGCACGATGATATTACGGCCGATTGTATGGCCCGGGCCTTTGGCGTTGAGATCAGTGAGCATCCGGTAGCGTTGAAACTGTTGACCGATCGTGCCGAGGCTATGGGCTGGGCGCTGAATATCAATAGCCGCCGTATGGCGCGGATACCGCATGGGGCAGAGTTAATTAAAAATCCGGTATCGGCCGCGCCGGGCTTTCAGCTGGGTAATGTCTTTGTCATGGCAGGTGTGCCCAAAATCATGGAGGCCATGCTTGAGGATGTCGCCCCCCGTCTGCGCACGGGCCGTCAGGTGGTGTCGCGCACGCTTAAACTGTCCTATGTCGGCGAAAGCTCGGCGGCGGATGCTTTGCGCGAGATTGATGCCCGTTATCCGGAGGTGTCGCTGGGCAGCTACCCTTATGGTTTGTCGCTGAATGGTGAATTCGGCACCCATCTTGTCATACGCGGACAGGATGCCGGTCAGGTGGCGGCGGCAATGGATGACCTTAAGGCCGCGCTTGGGGCTGTGGTCGAAGACGGCAGGACGCGCAATCCATTGGCATCGTTTCATGAAATATGAATTTGAGGGACTGACATGACCAAATCCGCTTTATCTGTAATGACGGCCGCCGCTTCAGTTCTTAGCCTGTTGTGCGCGGCCCCTGTGATGGCCGCGCCCGGTGCTGACTTGCCGGTAGAGCAGCAGGCGGCGCTTTTGCGCGATACGGCGCTTAAAACCAATGTGGCCTATGATTTCGTGGCGGAGCTGACAACACGGTTCGGGCCGCGCCCGGCCGGGAGTGCCAGCGAAAAAGCGGCGGCACTTTGGTCGGTCGACAAGCTGAAGGCGCTGGGGTTTCAGAATGTGCATATGGAAACCTTTCCGCTCTATGTCTGGTCGCGCGGTGCTGAGAATATATCTGTGACGGCGCCTTTCCCGCAGCCTTTGGTGGGGACATCGCTTGGGGCGTCAACGGGGGGCACGGTTGAGGCCGAGGCGGTCATGTTTGACACCTATCAGCTTTTTCTTGACTCAAAGGCCGATCTGAAGGGCAAGATTGTCGTGATCCTTCAGCCCATGGCACAGGCCAGCAATGGTTCCGGCTATGGCCGGATGTCGGGCAGTGTGCGCAGAAAAGGGCCGATGGTGGCGCAGGAGCGGGGCGCGGTCGGCTATGTCATACGCAGCCTGAGCACAGACCATAACCGCTTCGCCCATGCCGGGGCTATGACGTGGACAGATAATAAGGGCATACCGTCCATGGCTATAAGCGTGCCGGATGCCGAGCAATTGGGTCGCATCAAGGCCATGCAGGTGGCGGGCACGGCGGGGCCGCTCAGGCTGAAAATGACCTCGAGCGGGCAATTTTCAGGTCTGGGCACCTCGCAAAACGTTGTGGCCGATGTGACCGGCAGTGAACACCCCGAAGAGATTATTGTGGTGGGCGGGCATCTGGATAGCTGGGATCTGGGCACCGGAGCCATTGATGATGGTGCCGGTCTGGCCATAACCATGGGGGCCGCCAAGGCGATCATAGATCAGGGTGTCCGGCCCAAACGTACAATTCGCGTGGTGTTTTGGGGCTCCGAAGAAGTGTCTCAGCCGGCTGACGGCGGCACAACTGAAACCGGTGGCGGTGCCTATCGTGAAACCCATAAGTCAGAAATGGTTCATCATATTGCGGCGGCTGAATCCGATTTCGGCGCAGGTCGCATCAATAATTTTTCGCTGTCACCGACGACAGATACGGCTTTTGTGACAAAGCTCGGCAACCTGCTTTATCCGCTGGGTATCTATTATGATGCCAGTGCTACCCCGCATGGCGGCGAAGACAGTGGCGCCATGAATGCTTTGGTGCCGGCCTTTGATCTCAATCAGGATGGTTATGATTATTTCGACACGCACCATACGGCTAATGATACGCTTGACCGGATTGTGCCGGCTGATCTCAATCAGAATGTCGCGGCATGGGCCACAACCTTATGGATGATGGCCAATACAGATGTGCGTTTTAGTGTCCCCAAAGCGCAATGATGACTTTACGAAACGAGTCATTTAAGGCAGAAGGCGTCTCCTTCTACCTGCCTTTGGTTATGCGGCCGTGGCGAAATTGGTAGACGCAACGGACTTAAAATCCGTCGGGCTTAACACCCATACCGGTTCGATTCCGGTCGGCCGCACCAAATCTGCGCAGGCAGATTTGCTCTATATCTGGCGTTCAGGCGCCACGCGACGCAATTCCCCATAAATCCTGTGAGATATGAGCCTATGGGGGTTTTAACCTGTTCAAGTCCGAGTTAGGCTTAGCCTACACAAAAGCAGACCATCCGCAGCCCGAAATATGCCGGACGGTTTTAAAACAGGCGGATATGAGCATGAAATTTTCCTTTCAAAAGCCGTTGGTTGCAGGGCTATGCCTGTTATCGGCCATGATCCTGCCGGCCTGTTCCAGGGCGGGTGATGTCGCCGCTGGCAAACAGGCCTTTGAAGCCGGTTGCAGCCTGTGTCATGACAATAGTCCGGCTCAGGCGCGATATCAGGGCCCACCTTTGTTTGGTGTAGCGGGTCGGCCCGTGGGCGCCGTCAAGGATTTCGGCTATTCCGAAGCGCTAAAAGCTGCCGGTGCAAACGGCGTGGTCTGGGATGACAAACATCTGGATGCCTTTCTGGCCGATCCGGAAAAGGCCATGCCCGGCACCACCATGCCCGTGCATGTGGCCGATTCCGCCAAACGTGAAAACCTGATTGCTTATCTGAAAAGCCTGACGGGTACGGTATCCGCAGGCACCGCTAAAACCGCACAGGCAAAGGCCAATCCAAGTTTTGACTGGCATAAGGATGCGCCCGGCACGATACACCATGTCACCGTGGCCGATCTGCCGGAGCCTTTTGCCACCGATTCTGCCGGTAATAACGCCAAATATGTGAAGGCCGAGGAGGGCTTTCTGCCGAACGTCCCCGAAGGCTTTACGATTTCGCTGTTTGCGTCAGGCGTAGATAATCCGCGCGTTTTGCGCATGGCGCCCAATGGCGACCTGTATGTAGTTCATACCCAACAGGGCCGCATCAGTGTCTATCGCAACAAGGGTGGCACGCTGGCGACAACACCGGAGGTCTTTGCCGAAGGTTTGCCGCAACCCTTTGGCCTCGCCTTCTCCGGCGGTTATGCCTATGTTGCCAATGCCGGTTCGGTGGTGCGCATACCTATGACCGGCGGTAAGGCGCAAACCCTTGTGGCGGATCTGGCGACCACAAGCGGGCATTCGACACGCGACATCGTGTTCTCAAAAGACGGCCAGTATATGTATGTCTCCGTTGGATCGGAAAGCAATGTCGCTGAAGGCATGGGCAAGCCGCCGGCGAATTGGGTTGAAACGCATGCGCTTGGTGAATCCTGGGGCAGCGAAGCCGGGCGCGCGCTCGTGCTGCGCTTTAAGCCTGATGGCAGTGATCGTCATGTCATGGCCACCGGCATACGCAATTGCGTGGGGCTGGGCCTGAAGCCAGGTACCAACGAGCTTTATTGCACCACTAATGAACGCGACCGTCTGGGCGATGATCTGGTGCCTGATTACTTCACGCAGGTGAAGGACGGCCAGTTCTTTGGCTGGCCGTGGTACTATCTGGGCAATCACGAAGACCCGCGCCAAAAGGGCATCCGGCCTGATCTGGCCGGTAAGGTGAGCATGCCGGATGTGCTGTTTGTTTCGCATTCCGCGCCTCTGGGCTTTGTGTTTTATGATGCCCCCAAGGGGGCAAAATCGGCTTTTCCCGCCAGCTATAATGGCAGCGCCTTTGTGGCCTTGCACGGATCGTGGAACCGCGGGCCACGCACTGGCTCTAAGGTGGTGCGGGTGCGGTTTGAAAACGGCAAGCCGACCGGTGAATACGAAGACTTTATGACGGGCCTGATACAGGATGATCAGCAGGTAACGGGCCGTCCGGTCGGGGTTGCGGTTGGGCCGGACGGCGCGCTCTATGTCAGTGATGACGCGGGCAATAAGATATGGCGGATTGCTCCCAAATAATCAGTAGTTGAACTGACTGCGGACGGCAAAGCTCGTGTAATCCTGACCGATCTGGTCGCCCGCACTGTTCATGCGTTCAATTTTCACGTCCTGACCTTCAAAGACAAAACGAACATTGGGATTGAGCTGCCAGTTCAGACCCAGCGAAGATATATCCTGCTGGCCGCCACGGACGCGATCAGCCGCCAGAGCGGCATTTTCGTGAAAGTTGAGGTCGATGGTCGAGTAACGCCCGACCAGCTCAAAGGCGCCCCAATGGTTGTTTTTGGGGTCGAACATATGGGTGGGTGTGATGCCGCTAAAGGCGGCCTTGTCTGCGCTGTATTTGCGTGTTTCGCCGGTGAGAACCCAGCCGCCTTCCACATACCAGCCAGAGAAATCAGGATTGGTGACGCCAGATGCGGCATTGCGGCGTTTCAGATTATACGTAAAGCTTTCTGAGGACATATACAGCGTCTTGTATTGCGCCGCCAATTCAATGCCGGTGGCGGAAGCTGAGTCCGCATCCATTGCGCCCGTATCAATCAGACGCGTGCCATCCACTCGCAATTCCGGCCGGTCGCGCAGTTGCACGGCATAGCGCGTGCTGGCGGTTATGCCCGCATCGGCGGGCTTGAGGATGGCGGAGTGATTAAGACCGATATGGATGAGCGCATTTTTGGTCTTGTAAGGCGTGCCGGCCAGACGCGCCACAAAACCGGTTTGTTCATCATATTGATGGGCGTTAAAGCCGGACGCCTGCGTGTTAAGGCTTGAGACCGTATTGCCGGTAAGGGCCAGCGAATATAACCAACGATCATAGGCTTTAAAAACCGCAACGCCCATGCGGGTATCGCCGCCGCCCAGGCCACGGGCGATTTCAGACGCCGAGGCGCGCTCAAGGAAGGGTGAGCCATTGGCTGAACCGGAATCTGCCAGACCGGCGGAGGGGGCAAATTCACCGATACGGATATTGGCGTCTTTAAAGCCGCTATATTGAATCCAGGCTTCGTGCACGCGACCGACATCTTCGGCGCCTGCGCCGCCAAAATCGAACACCATATTATAGTCGAAATCTGAATAGAGCTTGCCGGAAAAACCAAAGCGGGCGCGGCGGAAATTGGTGCCGCTATTGAGATCACGGGCGGCTCCCGTAATCGCGGACGGCAGGTTATTATCCTGATTATAGCCGCCGGCATCGGCCTGAATGACACCGCTCAGGGTCAGGCTGAAAGCCCCGTCATTAGTGGCAAATGTCGGTGCCCCGTTTTTGAGGCTCAGGCTTGTGGCGGGTGCAGATGGTTTGGTCGGTGCTTTGGTCAGGGCGGCTACGGGCACAGCAATTTGCGTAGGAACAGAGGCTGTGTTTGGAGCTGTGGGCTTGGCGCCTAATTGCGCCTTTAGCTCATCCAGTAAGGCCTGCTGGGCATCAATCTGTGCCTGCAGGGCATTTATGCGGGCCTGAATTTCCGGTGTTACGGCTTGTGCGAAAACAGGTGAGGCAGTGGTGAGGGCCAGCAGGCTGACACAAAGAACGGGCAGATGGGATAAGATAATACGCATACTTTACAAACTCCATTAAGTCGCCGAAGCCTAACTGTATTTGGTTAATTTGCTGCTTATGGTGGTAGGTGGGGGCGATAAATAATGACGCTGTGCTACCCAAATGCCTCAAAACGCGTTATGGGAAGGCCCCTTACACGTAGTAGAAAACAGGAAGATGTCATGGCCATAGCGCAAAGCGAACTTCAGGCGCGTCTCGAAGCGGCTTTTCCAGACTCTGACATTACCATTACCGATCTGGCGGGCGATGGCGATCACTATAAGGCGCGGATTGTGTCGCCCGCCTTTGCAGGATTGTCGCGCGTAAAACAGCATCAGATGGTCAATCGCGCTTTGGCGGATTTATTGAGCGGGCCTCTGCACGCGCTGGCATTGGAAACCTTGTCTAAGGAATAGGTTTCGGCTTTTTAGCGAGGCCGACTTAATTATACTGACATAAATTGGCACTATGTTGTGAGATGCGTAACGCAGTGCCGCGTACCTTTTTGTTGATATGTTTTAAGGACGCTCCTTATGTCGCGCGCCACACGTCTTCTCGATCTTTTGCAAATTCTGCGTCGTCACCGCTATCCGGTGTCGGGCGCCATGCTGGCGCGTGAGCTCGATATCAGCCTGCGCACGCTTTACCGCGACATTGCCTCGCTTCAGGCGCAGGGCGCGCATATCGAAGGTGAACCGGGGGTGGGCTATGTCTTGCGCCCCGGCTATATGTTGCCGCCCTTGATGTTGTCACAGGAAGAGCTGGAGGCGCTGGTTCTGGGCGTGCGCTGGGTGGCGGACCGCGGCGATGCCGGACTTGGCATGGCCGCGCAAAATGCCCTGACCAAGATTGTGGCGGTCTTGCCCAAGGATCTGGCGGATGAAATTGAAACCTCAGGCCTGCTGGTGGTGCCAAGCTGGATGACGCCGCAGAGCCAGATTGATCTGGGAGAGATTCGCGCCACCATTCGCAGCGAAAGCCGCGTTGAGGTGCGATACACTGATCTGAAAGAGGTGACGACGGATCGTATTGTCTGGCCGATTGCGCTGGGTTTTTATGAGCATATTCGCATCATCGTGGTGTGGTGCGAAATGCGTCAGGCCTTTCGGCATTTGCGCGCCGACCGCATTCTTAGCTGGACATCTCTGGACAACCGCTATCCTCAGCGTCGCGCCGTCCTGTTCAAAGCCTGGAAACAGGAACGCGCAGCGGAAAAGGCCATGTGTCAAAACCAGATGTCGTCGGCCGCGGAGACGCTTGTGCAACGCAAAACGGCCTGACAGCAACTTCACAATCATGTTATGTTGATTTTTTGCGCGTCATAGAAGAAAATCTTTTCTTGCCGATATATTTTAATATATAAGTATTCAGTGAAAGTTATATTGTCAAATTATTGTAATTATTTGCCTGTAAAGTAAAATCTAATTTTCACAAATATGAAATATTTATTATTAAGTGATGTTTTTATGTCTTTCTCTCTGCCTTGATTTGAATATCTGTTTTCCTTATACTGTGTGTACATCTTTAAGCGTCCATCGCAGTTCTTTTGAGCGTGATGAGCCTGTAACCATAATCATCAGAGGAAAACACCATGATCCTGCGCAATGCCTGTTTAATTTTAGCGGCAAGTTTACTTGCCTCTGCAGCCATCCCGGCTACGGCGGCTGAAAAAGCGCGCCAGTGGGAAGTGGACATTCAAAAGACAGTCGGGGATAAGCCGGTAAAGGAAAAAACCACCTGGATTTGCATGTCCGACCGACGCTGGGCTAATCCGCCCAAATCATTAACCGGCGCACAATGTCCGGATCAAAAATTCACCCGTGACGACGATGTCTTAAGCTGGAATGCCAGCTGTGATGCGGCAAAAGGCACGGGTGCTATGACCTTTTCTCACGGCGATAAGCGTGTCGAAGGAAAAAGCGTTATTGATGTCAACGGCGTTCGAACCGTTACCGAAATTGAAGGCCGGGCCGTTGACAGATGCAGTCTGTAACGGCTTGACATAGGAACGGAGTTGCGGCCCCAATACTTAGGTGTATTTGGGGCCGTAATTATGAATATAGCATGTGATATGGGGCTCGGTAATGCCTGGTCGTCCTTGCTGGGTCCAGAGTTTAATCAGCCCTATATGCAGGTCTTGCAGGCTTTTTTGCAGCAGCAATACCAAGAAGGTCGACAGATATATCCGTCTAAAGACACCATATTTCGCGCCCTTGATCTGACGCCACCCGATCAGGTGCGGGTGGTCATTATCGGACAGGATCCTTATCATGGTGAAGGTCAGGCGCATGGTCTGGCTTTTTCTGTGCCTGACGGTGCGCGCATACCACCGTCTCTTCTTAATATATATAAAGAATTATACAGCGATCTGGGCATTCCCCCGGCAAGGCAGGGGTGTCTGGAGCCTTGGGCGCAGCAAGGTGTCCTTTTGCTGAACAGTGTCTTGACCGTAGAGGCTGGAAAACCGGGTTCACATAAGAACAGGGGCTGGGAAAGATTCACGGATGCGGTTATTCGCACCGTTAATACGCTGCCTCAGCCGGTCGTGTTTATTTTATGGGGGGCATATGCACAAAAAAAAGCGGCGTTTGTTGATACATCCCGGCATCTGGTGCTGTGTTCGGTGCATCCGTCGCCTTTGTCGGCTTATGGCGGTTTTTTTGGATCCCGGCCTTTTTCAAAAGCAAATGCTTTCTTATTGGAAAAGGGTTTTACACCAATCGACTGGCATACAA
>JBAWDM010000073.1:0-6338 GCA_049590735.1 Asticcacaulis sp.
CGACGCCGCAGTATGAAGACATTTCGCCGTCGGAACGATGCGGCCCATTTGCACGGGCTACTGTGTCGAAAAATCTTGAAAATGTCAGCATTTCCTTCGTTTTTTCTCCTTGTATCCGCACAAATTGACTCGCACCATGACGGACATATTTACGAGTTTACGGCCTGAGCCGGGCCATAAAAAGCTTGTCTCTCCGGACTAAGGACGTTACCAACGGCGGCTATAGAATGGTAGATGGCGAATCCGGAACGGGCCTATCCCGCTAAGGTCTTTGCCGAACCGGGGGTTTGTTTGCGCGTCGCCGAAGATCATAATACGGGAATTAAGCCTGCCGCCTTGCCCGCTAAAATGGGGGCTATCACACTGGTGCGCCACGGTGAGCCGGATTTGTCGCGGCGTGTGCGATTTGACTGGCGCGGCTATGTGCAATGGTGGGCCCGATATGATGAGGCGGGGCTTCTGGCCGGTCAGATTCCGCCACCAATTCTGAATGAATTTGCCGATCAGGCCACCTATATCTATTCTTCGACCCTGCCGCGTTCTGTCGAGACGGCGCAGGCCGTGTGCGGCGATCGCCCTTTTGTGTCTCTACCGGATCTGATTGAGGCACCCTTGCCGCCGCCGCACTTTCCGTCCTTCATCAAACTGACTCCGAATTCCTGGGGGTGGGGGTTTATGGCGCGGGTCTGGTGGTGGTATTTTGATGTCCATGGCGACTCAGAAGGTCGTGAGCAGGCCAAGATACGTGCCCGCAAAATGGCCACCTTCTTAGTTGATAAGGCCCGTGAAGGCGGCGATGTGCTGGTCTTGGCGCATGGCTTTTTCAATTTGATGATCAGTATTGAACTGAAAAAAATGGGCTATATAAAGGCTCTGGAGCAGGGCTTTAAATATTGGGGCTGCCGTCGTTACGAATTCAGGAAAAAGTCATGAGCGAAGTATCAGACCTTAGTTTCGAAGCCGCCCTGTCCCAGCTTGAAAAGATCGTTGCCGAGTTGGAATCGGGCAGCGCGCCTTTGGAAAAATCGCTTGATCTTTATAAAAAAGGCGCTGAACTAAAAGCCTTGTGCGAGGCGCGCTTAGAGGCGGCGCGTTTGCAGGTCGAAAAGATATCCCTGTCCAAAACCGGTGCCGTCGAAGGCATTGCACCGGCGGATTTCAGCTAGGTTTTACGCCTGAGCCCTCTATAAATACGGAGATTTCCGATCTTGACCCCCATAGCCGCCAATACTGATCTGCCGCCGTTGCAAAGCCGTATGGCTGAGACGGCTGATCTGGTGACCATGGCGCTGGATCAGCTATTGCCGCGCGGTGAGGGGCCGGAAATGCGCCTGACTGAGGCTATGCGCTATGCGGCCTTAGGTGCCGGAAAGCGTTTGCGGCCCTTTTTTGCCCTTGAGGCGGCGCGTCTGTTTGACGCCGATGAAAATTCGGTGCTGCGGGCGGCCTGTGCGCTGGAATGTATTCACGCCTATAGTCTGATCCATGATGACCTGCCGTGCATGGATGATGATGATCTGCGGCGCGGCCAGTTGACCGTACATAAAGCCTATGATGAGGCGACCGCGGTTCTGGCCGGGGATGCGCTGCAAAGCGTGGCCTTTGAAATCCTGTCGCACGAAGATACCCACGAAGACCCGCAGGTGCGCGTGGAACTGATCCGGATGCTGGCCGTGGCTTCGGGCGCGCAGGGTATGGCGGGCGGCCAGATGATCGACCTGATCGGGGTTTCGGATGATGTTGGCGGTGTCGCCCGCATGCAGCGCCTGAAGACGGGCGCATTGATAGTCTATGCGTTTCAGATACCACTGATCATTGCAGATGCACCGGAAAAAGACGGCATGGCGCTGATGCATTTCGCGCAGGATCTGGGGCTGGCCTATCAGATTGCCGATGATTTGCTGGATGTCGAAGGCGATCCTGACCTGCTGGGCAAGGCGGGCGGTAAGGATGCCGCGAAGGGCAAAACCAATTTTGTCACGCTTTTGGGCCTTGATGAGGCAAAGGGTCGCGTCAAAATACTGACGGAACAGGCCAAGTCGCACCTTGATATTTTCGGCGGAAAAGCGCGATACTTACGCGATAGTGTTGACTTTGTACTCAATCGGCGCAATTGAGCCCGCTTTAAATATACTGAGCCCGTAACTTACTGAGTTTGTATGCCCGAAACACCCATACTCGACGGACTGGCCCGGCCTGAGGCTATCCGTGACCTGACAACGGCGCAGGTGAAAAGCCTGGCCGACGAGGTGCGGGCAGAAACCATTGATGTTGTCTCAAAGGTCGGCGGGCATCTGGGATCGGCCCTGGGTGTGGTTGAACTGACCGTGGCGCTACATCATGTCTTTGAAACGCCTGAGGATATTCTGATCTGGGATGTCGGGCACCAATGTTATCCGCACAAAATACTGACCGGACGGCGTGATCGTATCCGCACCCTGCGTCAGGGCGGGGGTCTGTCGGGTTTCACCAAACGCAGCGAAAGTGTCTATGATCCGTTTGGCGCAGCCCATGCGGCCACCTCGATTTCGGCAGCCTTGGGTTTTTGCGCGGCACGTGATCAAAAAGGGGCGCACAATAAGGTGGTGGCCGTCATTGGTGACGGCAGCCTAAGCGCGGGCATGGCCTATGAGGCGATGAACAATGCCGCCGAAACCACCCGCAATCTGACGGTTATTCTTAACGACAATGATATGTCGATTGCGCCGCCCGTAGGGGGCATGAGCGCCTATCTGGCCAATCTGGTGTCGGGCGGTGCCTATCAGGCCGTACGGCGTTGGGGCAAGTCGGTGGCGGAGCGCCTGCCACGGCCTCTGTTTGAGATGGTCCGCAAATCCGAAGAATTATCGCGTACCTGGGTGACAGGCGGCACGTTTTTTGAGGAATTGGGCTTTTACTATGTCGGCCCTATTGATGGTCATAACATAGAGCATTTGCTGGCCGTATTGAAACGCGTGCGCGATATCAATGACCGGCCGGTTCTGGTGCATGTGGTGACGCAAAAGGGCAAGGGCTATGCGCCGGCCGAACATGCGGCGGATAAATATCACGGGGTCGCTAAGTTTGATGTGGTGACGGGTGAGCAGTCCAAGCCCAAGGCCAATGCCCCCAGCTATACGGATGTGTTTGCCTCGGAACTCATCCGTCAGGCGCATGATGATCCGCGCATTGTGGCTATTACCGCCGCTATGCCTTCGGGCACCGGACTGGATCGTTTCGCTGAGGTCTTTCCGGCGCGCACCTTTGATGTCGGCATTGCCGAGCAGCACGCCGTGACCTTTGCCGCCGGTCTGGCCGCCGATGGCATGAAGCCGTTTTGCGCTATCTATTCAACGTTTTTGCAGCGCGGTTATGATCAGGTGGCGCATGATGTGTCCCTGCAGAACCTGCCGGTGCGCTTTGCGCTGGATCGGGCAGGCCTGGTCGGTGCCGATGGGGCGACCCATGCCGGGGCTTTTGATATCGGCTATCTGGGAGCTCTGCCCAATATGATGGTGATGGCCGCCGCTGATGAAGCGGAACTGGCGGCCATGATTGCCACGGCGGCTGATTATAATGACGGGCCGTGCGCTTTTCGCTATCCGCGCGGCGAAGCGACCGGCATTGCCATACCTGAACGGCCACAGGCTCTGGCGATCGGCAAGGGGCGAATTTTACGCGAAGGCTCAAGCGTGGCCATCCTGTCCTTAGGCACACGTCTGGCGGACGCCTTAAAAGCGGCGGACATGCTGGCGGCGCGGGGCCTGTCGACCACGGTGGCCGATGCCCGTTTTGCCAAGCCGCTGGATAAAGACCTTGTGCTGCAACTGGCGCGTCATCATGAATGCCTGATCACGGTTGAAGAAGGCGCCATGGGCGGTTTTGGCGCCTTTGTACTGCATTATCTGGCCAGCGAAGGGGCTTTGGATGCCGGTCTAAAAATCCGCACCCTGACCCTGCCGGACATCTATCAGGATCAGAACACGCAAGCCGTGCAATATGCCGAGGCCGGTCTGGATGCCGCCGGTATTACACTGGCTGCCCTTCAGGCGCTGGGTTTGAACGATGCCGCCGCCTTAAAGGCTATGCGCGGCCCCAAGCTCTAAAACAGTGAACTGGCGGGTGCCATCGGGAAGAAGACGCCGCCCGACCGGACACCCAGCCATTGCGCGCCCTGATGGTCACTGACTTCACTCAGGGCCACAAGTTCCTGCGTTAAGGCACGGGACAGGCGGGCAAAAAGCCCTTTTCGCACCTCTATGTAGGGCCGGAAGCCGTCTGTGTCATTGTCAAAGCGTAACGGATGATCGGCACCGGCCATGACCGTATCGCCAAGCTGTGTGCGAAACATAAGACCATCAACCGCACGGGTCATCTCAACGGCGATAAACGGCACATCGTCCACGCGGATGCTCAGTTTTTCCACGGGCGTCACCAGAAAATAGCTATCGCCTTCCTTGCGCAATATGCGGGAAAACAAGGCGACCATGGCAGGCCTTTCTATGGGGCGGCCCTGATGCAGCCATGTGCCGTCGTGGGTAATGCGCATCTCACTGTCGCCGCAAAAGGGCGGATGCCACTGATCTACCGGCGGCAAGGGCCCTTGCGCCGCGCTTTCCGTATAGAGGCGCGACAGATCCATCAGGCGACCTCTTTTCCGGCTGACAGACCCATGTCCGGCAACTGGCTTTTGTGGACGCCGCGCAGAATGGCCTGCCAGTTTTTCGCTATATCGACAGTGGCCGCTCTGGCTTCATCAACGACACTTACCAGCAGGTCAAAGCCAAGCGGCAAGGGGTCATAGCGACGATACACGGTCTGAATCCGCGCTGACAGCAGACGTTTGACGAAAGCCTCGCCCTGTGCGGCCAGGGGATCAAGGCCTGCCGAGACCACAAAGACGGGGGGTTGGCCGATAATCAGGGTTTCCAGCGCCGGAGACAAACGCGGATCAGCTAAACCTGTGCCTGCGCCGGCATAATGGGCGATCATCTGGCCGATATCCTCAGAGGTCAGCGGCCACAGGCCCTGAGCGGCATCAGTTTTAATATGGGGATCACTTAGATCAAGCAGAGGGGTGATCAGCAAAAGACCTGCCGGCAAGGGCTTGAAATCGCGTTTCAGATCGAGACTGAGGCGCAGGGCCATATTGCCTCCCATCAAGGCACCGCCCAAGGACACCCGGCCTGAGGACGCGCCCAGCCGGGCGGTATTGGCCTGTGCCCAGTCAAAGGCCAGACGGGCATCATCAAGCGCTGCGGGAAAACGGTTTAAGGGCGCCAAACGATACTCCGGCAAATAGACGGGGCAACGGGCCGTATGGGCCAGCAGGGCGCAGAAGGCTTTGCTGAGGTCAGGGCCGCCTAATACACCACCACCCTGATGAAAAAAGACCAGAAGCGGGGCATCATCGGCCATTGTGCGTGGCCGGATTACAAGCCCGCCCGTAGGCGCGTCCGCCGGTGCCGGTTCGATCCTGACCCTTATATCTGACGGTAAGCCAAACAGGGCGGCGGCGTCCTGCCATTCCTGACGTGCCGATTCCAGGCTTTTGCCGGTGAGACCAAGACCGGTGCGACCGGGCGTGCGACTGAACATAAAGCGCCATAAAAACTGAATTTGCGCATCCAGCGTGCGGCCACCGGAATAAACCACACCCCCACCGGCAAAAAAACGCAACAGGGCCGTTGGCAGTCTGAGGCCTTTTTTCAACAGCCAGCTATTGAACAGGGAAATACGCATGTAACCTCTGAGTCCGGCGTTAAATAAGCGATGCTAGGCCAGTTTAGCATCGATACGTCCCCGTTCGCAGTTGATTTTCGCAAAAATACGCATACCGAAGCACAAATTTCCTGCATTTTTATTTGACCATCTTAAAAACCTGCGTCTTAATGCCCTCACAATCCGTTAGTCTTGCTGCCTGTGCTAATGGGATTTTGAAGGGTTTGTGTGCGCACTTTGATGGGCGCACGAAGGCTCTTCTATCCTGCTCGCTGCTACCGAGATACACGATTGTCTTGTGAGGGGTCACAGCCTCACGCTTCGTTAATAGCTCGAGACTTTAAGGAGAGCGCGCATGGCCGAAGGTACGGTCAAATGGTTCAACACCACAAAAGGCTTTGGTTTCATCCAGCCATCCGAAGGCGGCAATGACGTCTTTGTTCACATTTCCGCTGTTCAGCGCGCAGGCCTGCAAAGCCTTGCCGATGGCCAGAAGGTATCTTACGAACTGCAAAGTGAGCGTGGCAAAACAGCGGCTGTCGATATTCAGCTTCTGTAAGTTACGACTTTGAATTTAAATGAAAAAGCGCAGGTTGCGAGATAGCGGCCTGCGCTTTTTTATGCGCGCGGGGTGACCT